>JAYUHN010000177.1:0-5457 GCA_043766965.1 Ramlibacter sp.
TTTCCGTCCTACCTGATGCAACGGCTGGCGCAGGATTTCACCTTGCACGATCGGCTGCACGAGAGCGATCCCGCCGCCTTCGAAGCGGTGGCGCCCAAACTGCGTGCGATCGCATGCAGCGGAGAGTCGAAGGTACCGCGCGCACTGATGGACAAGTTGCCTGCCCTGGAAATGATCTCGGTGATGGGCGTGGGCTACGACGGCGTCGATGTGGTTGCGGCGATCGAGCGCTCGGTGGCGGTGAGCCACACCCCGAACGTCCTGAATGACGACGTGGCGGATCTCGCCATCGCGCTGATGCTGGCCGTGTCGCGGCGCATTCCCCAGGCCGACCGCTTCGTGCGCGAAAACCGCTGGCCCGAAGGCGCTTTTCCCCTGGCCCGCAAGATGTCCGGAGCCCGCCTGGGCATCGTCGGTCTCGGCCGGATCGGCCAGGCCATCGCGCATCGTGCGGCGGCGTTCGGGATGAGCGTGGCATACACGGCCCGGAGCGAGAAAAGAAAGTTGCCTGAGCGCTTCTACCCGAGTGCCGCCGCGCTCGCCGCGCAGGTGGATTTCCTGGTCGTGATCACGCCCGGAGGCGCCGGGACGGCCAGGATGATCAACCGGGAAGTGCTCGATGCGCTCGGCCCGCGCGGCTACCTGGTGAACGTCGCGCGTGGCTCCGTCGTCGACCAGGCGGAGCTGATCGACGCCTTGCGGTCCGGACGCATCGCGGGCGCCGGGCTCGATGTCTTCGAGGGCGAGCCGCAGGTGCCGCAAGCGCTGCGCGAGCTGGACAACGTGGTGCTCACACCGCACGTCGGCAGCGCGACCCAGAGCACCCGCGAGGCGATGGCGGACCTGACGCACGCCAACCTGGTGGCACATTTCAGCGGCCTGCCGCTGCCCAGCCCGGTGCCCGAATGCCGGCGCGGCTGATCGGCAGCAGCGATGGCAGTGCCTTCTTTCGCGCGGGTGAACCTGTTGACCGCCGAAGACGGACGGGCCTGTTGGCGCGAGGACGGGTTGCCGCTCGCTCATGGCACCGAGCAATCCCGCCTCTCCGAGCTGTTTGCGTCAGGCGGCTACCAGCTACGCAGCAGCCCTGTCGGATTTCGCAGCCAGTTCCACTGCACCGGGACCCCGCAATGGGTCTTCATCCTCGCCGGACAGATGGAGATCGGATTGCAGGACGGCAGCAACAGAATGTTCGGCGCCGGCGAGCATTTCTACTCAGCCGACACGTTGCCGGAAGGCGCGGTGTTCGATCCGACGCTGCATGGCCACCGGAGTCGGCAGGTCGGCGACCAGCCGCTGGTAACACTGTTCGTGCGCGGCTGACCGCGAACTGCGCGCCAGCAACAGGCGCCTAAGCTCGCACGGACGGCGCTGTTATCGGTCGAAGGTCCTGGTCGGATTTCCGGGGCCGCGGGGACCGAAGCCGCCACCGCCGGTGCGATTCGACCGGCCGCCTCCGCCTCCGCCACCGCGACGCCCGCGTCCACCCATGCTGTCGACGCTGGTGCGAAGGGGATCGGGCTGGCCGTCGGTGTTCCTGGGGGTGGCGTCGCGCTGGACGAACGGGCTGCGGCTGTTGTGCGCGCCGTCACGCGGCTGCAGGTCGCTGTCCTGCGGCGCCGCATGCACTTGCGGTGGCCGGCCCTGGCCTTGCGGCGGGCGGGCGCCCTGGCGCGCACCGCTGCCGGCACCGTTGCGGGCGCCGTTGTGGTTTCCATTGCCAGTGCCATTGCCGCTGGTGCTGCGCTGGCCTTGCGGTTGCGCGGCGCGCCCGGACCGTTCGCCGCCGCGGCCCGTCCCGGACCGGCCGCCGTTGTCGGCCTTGTTGTCGCGGATGCGCTGCATCATCTCGACCCGCGCCGCCTTGCCGGCGGCGGCCATCACGTCGCGGCCCGGCGCCTTGCCCAGCCCGCCCCAGATGGTCTGGCGGCCCATCGCGATCGGCTCCGCCCGTTCTCCGGCCTCGGGGCCGAAACCTTCGACCACGCGCACTTCAATGTTCTGCTTGGTGAAGCGCTCGATGTCCTGCATGAAGCCCTCTTCGTCCAGGCACACGAGGCTGACAGCCGCGCCGTCATTGCCCGCTCGCCCGGTGCGGCCGATGCGGTGGACATAGTCTTCGCTCACGTTCGGAATTTCGAAGTTCACCACGTGCGGCAGCTCGTCGATGTCGATGCCGCGGGCGGCGATGTCGGTCGCCACCAGCGCCCGGATGTCGCCACTCTTGAAGCCGGACAGCGCCTGGGTGCGCGCGCCCTGGCTCTTGTTGCCGTGCAGGGCCATCGCCTGGATACCGTTCTTCGTCAGGAATTCCGCGACGTTGTTGGCGCCAAACTTGGTGCGGGTAAAAACCAGCACCTGGCTCCAGTTGTGTTCCTGGATGATGTGCGCCAGCAATTGCTTCTTCTTGCCGCGGCCGACCGGAAGGATCTGCTGGGTGATGCGCTGGACGGTGGAATTGCGGGGCGTCACCTGGATGCTCTGCGGATTGCGCAGCAGGGTGTCGGCCAGGTCGCGGATTTCATCGCTGAAAGTGGCGGAAAACAACAGGCTCTGCTTTTCCTTGGGCACCAGCGCCAGGATCTTCTTCACGTCGGGCAGGAAGCCCATGTCGAGCATGCGGTCGGCCTCGTCCAGAACCAGGATCTGCACCGTGGAAAGGTCCAGGAAACCCTGCTGCTGCAGGTCGAGCAACCGGCCGGGTGTCGCCACCAGGATGTCGACCCCGTGCTTCAGCTTGTTGATCTGCGGGTTCATGCCCACGCCGCCGAAGATCACGGTGGAGGTCAGTTGCAGGTATTTGCCGTACGTGCGGACCGATTCCTCGACCTGCGCTGCGAGCTCCCGCGTCGGCGTCAGGACCAGCACGCGGGTGCCGGTGCCGCCGAACTTGTTCTTCGTGCTCCGGCCCATCGAGAGCTTGTGCAGCATCGGCAGCGTGAAGGCGGCAGTCTTGCCGGTTCCGGTCTGGGCGCCGCCGAGCAGGTCATGGCCGGCCAGCACGGCGGGAATCGCCTGGGCCTGGATCGGGGTGGGGATGTCGTAGCCGTGCTCGCGCACAGCCTTCAAGATGGCCGGGGCCAGGTTCAATTCGTCAAAAGTCATTAAGGGGTGCGCCATCCGTGGCGCTTGGGAATCGGCCTGTACGGTGCCGGGCACCGAGCCAGTCAAAGGCAGATGAGGTTGGGGGTGGGAGCGGCGGCCGGATTGGCCTGCCATTGTCCCGCAGCGGAGCGCTGAAGCTGCGGGCAACTGGAGTCCGCAACAGCCGCAATTGTCGCATGCATCGGCCTTTTCCGCCTTTTGGCCGACGATGCAGCCCCCCGATCGGTGCATTGCGACCGCTCTTTGCCACGATTACAACAATGCAAAAGAGCTACAGGGCGCGTCCTTGGACGAACGGCGGTGCAGACCCATAATTGTCGGGCACCCTCCCACTTCACCCCATGGCCACCCTGCTGAAGCTACGACTCGGTGTATCGGACGATCCGTCTGTATTGCAACCGAACCTGAACGACTGCCTCGCCGCCATGCTGCAGCATGCGGAGGTGTTGATGGCGGACGTATTGGCCGGGCTGGCGGCGGCCGCCAGTCCAACCGGTGTCAAGAAGCTGGCGGCGTTCCAGAAAGAGAATATCCAGCTGGCGGTGCAGGATCTCATCCTTCGCAAGCAGCCGGTTTGTGCCGCCTACAAGGCAGAACTGAGCCGGGTCGTCTACGAAGGCGGCGGCCAGGACCAGGTGCATGGCGAAGCGCTTCGGTTCGAGGACCTGCAGCTGTTCGGCGACGCCGAACTGGACCAGAGTATCGAAATCGCCCGGGCCCAGCAGGAGGTGTCGTTGTCGGTCGACGACGTCCTGCCCACGCTCGACGCGCTGATCAGCACCTTGCTGGGCTGGCGGACCATCCAGGCGGGGCTCAATCCATTGCGCCCGGACGTGTTCGTGCGCGCCTTCCAGGCCTGCCTGTCAGAACAAGTGCCTGATCCGCAGGTCCGCGACGCGTTGCTGGCGCCCTCGGCCGGGCTGCTGGGAGTCAACCTGCGCAAGCTCTACCGCGAACTTTCCGACTGGCTGCGTTCCTGCGGTATCGAGCCGGCGGTGCCGGTTGGCGGCAAGCTGTACAAAGGCAGCGGCGCGATCGGCAAGACGGCGGCGGATTCGGTGGCGAAGACGCTGCTGACGCTGGACCGCTTGCGCCACCTGCTGGCCGGCGACTTCGACGGGCCCAGGCCGAAGGACGACATGCTGACGGTGCCGGCCTCGATGGCGATGCTGCAGGACATGAAGCAGGTCGACGCCCTGGTGCAGCGGCTGGAAAAGCGCCCCAAGGCCGAAGCGCCGGAACCCGAGACGGTCGAGCCGTCCAGCGGAATGACCGAGGACCCGGTCTCGCCGCGGCTGGGCCTCCAGCTCGGGCATGAAGTGGTGCGGCTGATGTTCGACAACCTGGCCCAGGACCAGCGCCTGATGCCGGAGTTCAAAAGCCAGCTGAGGGCGATGGAGCGGGCGGTGTTCACCCTGGCGCAGCACGATTCGCGTTTTTTCAGCGATCGCACCCATCCGGCGCGAGAGTTCCTGGATCGCATCACGCAGCGTAGCCTGGCATTTTCCAGTACGTCGGACGATGGCTGGCGCCGTTTTCTGGCCACGGTCGAAGATGCCGTGAAGTGGCTGGACAGCAAGGTGGTCGACGCGGACGTGTTTGGCGAACTGATCGACCACCTGCAAGCCGGATGGGCCGACCACGACAAGGTCCTGCACGGCCGGCGCGAGGAAGCCGCCCGTGCCTTGCTTCATGCCGAACAGCGCAATCTGCTGGCGCAGAAACTGGCCGACGAATTCGCCAAGTCGATCGACCAGCAGGAGATCGCAGGCTTCGCCGCCGAATTCCTGAAGGGTTCCTGGGCCCAGGTGGTGGCCGAGGCGCAGCTGAGTTGCGCCGACGGCTCGGACGATCCTTATGGCTATCGCGCTGTGGTGCCGCAGTTGATCTGGAGCGTGCAGAAGAGTGTCGGCACCCGCGGCCGCAACAAGCGGCTGGCGCAGATGATTCCGGGCCTGCTGGTGACGCTGCGCGAAGGCCTTGCGCGCATCCACTATCCGCCGGAGCTCACCACCCGCTTCTTCGACAAGCTGATCACTCTGCACCAGGCCACGCTGGACGCCGGTGAACTCGCCGAAGAACGGCTGCGCCAGGTGGCGCAGGCCGCCAAGGAGGCCGAGGAGGCCAAGGAAGCCAAGGAAGCCAAGGAAGCCAAGGAAGCCAAGGCGTTGAGCAGGGCCAAGGCGGCGAAGGACACCGAGGCCAGCGTCCGCGCCAAGGCGGCGCAAGTCGCCGGCACAGTGAAAGAGGCCAAGGCGGCAGAAGTCGCCAAGCCGCAGGTGGTGGAAGACAAGGACGTGGACAAAGACGCTTCTTTCGACGACTCGCAGGCCGCCTTCAATGTCGAAGTGA
>JAYUHN010000178.1:0-5456 GCA_043766965.1 Ramlibacter sp.
CTGACGCGAGATGATCACGCTCGCCAGGGGATGTTCCAGGCCCGGGCTCTAAGAGCATTGGTTCAAGGAAATATAAAGCCCGGCACGCACTGCAGACACCGCTATTGTAGATGCTTGCGGGCCGGCGCGGAAGTCTCGACCGTGACCGTTTCCCGGCGAAACAAAGAGCCGCTTGACAACGGGCGCGACTGCGTCGTGCGCCAGCTCTAGAGCAGCTGCCCGTCCTCGCCCAACGCGTTGTCGAGACGCGCGAGCAGGGATGTCATCAGCGGATCGCCTGCCTGGCCGTTCGTCGCGCGCGCCGGCGCCGCGGCCGCCGCGCGGGCGGTCGCCGGGACGATCGGCACGCTGCGCTCGGCCACGTCGAACGCCAGGTTCAGTGCGGCCAGTACGGCGATGCGATCACGCGCCTTGACCTTGCCGGCGTCGCGGATCTTGCACATGGCCGTGTCCACCCGTTCGACCGCTTCGAGCAGCCGGCCTTCGCCGCCTTCGGGGCAGCCAAGCAGGTAGCTTTGGCCCATGATCTGGACTTCGAGCTGTTTCATGAGGCGATCGGCAGACGTTCCAGCAGGGCGTCGACGCGCGCCCGAGCCGCGGCCAGACGCGACTTGAGCGAATCGCGTTCATTGGTCAGCACGTCGACCTGCGACGCCAGCAGCGCATTGGTGCGCTGCAGTTCTTCATAGCGCACCAGCAGCCGTTCCACGCGTTCCGCGAACTGCTCGAATTGGGGTGCGCTGGCCATACCGAACGGATTGTAGGGTTGTGTGACAAATCCCGACTTAAAATCAGGGCGTTGGTGCTCGCGGTGTGGTTCACATGCCGCAGTTCAACGGGAAGCAGGAGGGGAAGCCGGTAACGGCCGACCTCACCTGCGCTGCCCCCGCAACGGTCAGCGAACGGACTGCACGCAAGTGCCGTCCCGCCTCCATCACACAGCCACTGGGCGCGTCGAACAGGCGCCTGGGAAGGCGATGGAAGTGTTTCGCCAGCCCGGATACCGGCCAACGACATGCGGCCGCGCCTTCAACAGCGCGACCTTGACGCCCAGTGCACTGGCGGGGAAGCCGGTGCGGGTATTCGACGTGGCCTGATTCATGAAAAAACCTGTGTTCTCCACGCGCCTGGCCTTGCTGCCGCTGGCGCTTTGCGTCGCCGTGCCTGCCTGGCCGCAAACTTCGCTGCAGCCCGTCGTCGTCACTGCAACCCGGTTCCCGGAAGGAGCGGATTCGCTGCCGCTGGGCGTGAGTGTCATCACCGCGCAAGAGATCGAAGCCTCGGGCGCCACCACGGTCAACGAGGCGCTGATGCGCGTGCTGGGTGTGGTCGGCCGCCAGGACTTCTTCGGCGGAGGGGAGTACAACCTCGACCTGCGCGGCTTCGGCGTCACCGCCGACAGCAACCAGCTGGTGATCGTCGATGGACTTCGCTTCAGCGAGGCCGATCTCGGCGGCACGCGGCTGGCCGGCATCCCGATCGAATCGGTGGAACGGATCGAGGTGCTGCGCGGTAGCGGCGCCGTCCTGTACGGCGAAGGCGCCACCGGCGGCGTGATCGTCATCATCACCAAGGCCGGCACCGGCAAGGAGAGGGGCAACAGCGCATCGGTGTACGCCGGCGCGGGCAGCTATCGATTGCGGGACCTGCGCGCCAGCGCCACGCTGGCCGGCGGCGGCTTTTCGCTCGACGCGTCCGGCCAGAAGCGCGACAGCGACAACCACCGGGACAATTTCCGCTCGCGGACCGACGCTGCGTCCGTCACAGGCCAATGGGCCAACGACTGGCTGCGCATCGGTGCGCGGACGGCCCGCGATTCGCTCGACACGGGCCTGCCCGGGGCGCTCAGCGCGGCGCAGTACGACGCCGATCCGCGGCAGACGACCAAGCCCGGCGACAAGGCCCGCATCCGCAACGGTCGCGACAGCGTTTTTGCGCAGGCGCGGCTGGGCGAATGGCAGCTCGCCGCAGAGGCCGGGACGCGCCGCAAGAACCTCACCAGCAGCAACGGCGGCTTTGCGTTCGACTACGACATCGCCGCGACCAACTACGCGCTGCGCGCGCGCAATGAAGCCACCGTCGCGGGCGCGAAGAACGTGCTGGTGCTGGGCGCCGACGTTGACCGCTGGAGCCGGGACGTCCTGGGCGACTTCGGTTCGGTCGCGAAGCAGAAGTCGCGCGCCTGGTACCTGAAAGACGACGTGGTGCTGTCGGGTGGCGCGCGCCTGAGCGCAGGACTGCGTAGCGAGCACATCACGAAGGACAACAGCAGCACGCCTTCGGGCATCGCCGACCGGTTGACGGCCTGGGAGCTCGGCGCCAGCCAGCCACTGGCGTATGCGGTGACCGTATACGGCCGGCTGGGACGCAGCTTCCGGCTGGCGACCGTCGATGAATTCAGCTTCACCGCCGCAGGCGCCGCGCTCAAGCCGCAGCTGTCCCGCGACGCGGAGCTCGGCGCGCGCTGGGCCACCGGGAGCGGCAAGGTCGAGGCGCGGCTGTACCGCAACATGCTGCAGAACGAGATCGGCTTCGATCCGGCGGCGCCGGGGCCTTTCGGTGCCGGGGCGAACATCAACTTCGACCCGAGCCGAAGGCAGGGCCTGGAGCTCGATGGGTCGCACGCGCTCACTCGATCGCTCGGCTTGCGGGTCAATGCCGCCGTGCGACAGGCGACGTTCCGCTCCGGCCCGTACAGCGGCCGCGACGTGCCGCTGGTGCCGCGCAAAACGCTGGCGGTCCGGGGCGACTGGACCCCCGCCCCGGGCCACCGCCTGAGCGGCGGCGTGAACTGGGTCTCGTCCCAACACCCCGACTTCGACAATGCCTGCTCCGTGCCGGCCTATGCCACGGCTGACGTGCGCTACGCCTACCAGTGGCAGCAACTCGAGCTGTCGTTGGGCGTGGCCAACCTGTCGGACAAGAAGTACTACACGCAGGCGTTCGGCTGCGCCGGCGGCGTGACGTCGTCGATCTATCCCGAAGCGGGCCGGGCTGTCACAGCCGCTGTCCGCGTGCGGTTCTAGGCCACGCAGCATGCTGCAAGGTGCTTGCCTGTCCGGTCCCCGCCGCATCGTCTGCCTGACCGAGGAGACGACGGAGTGGCTGTATCTGCTCGGCGAAGATGCGCGCATCGTCGGTATCTCGGGCTACACCGTCCGTCCGCGTCGGGCGCGCGAGGAAAAGCCGAAGGTCAGCGCTTTCCTGAGCGCCAAGATCGACAAGATCATCGCGTTGCAACCGGACTGCGTGTTCGGCTTCTCGGATCTGCAGGCCGACATCGCGGCCGAACTGATCCGCAGGGGCGTGCAGGTCACCGTCTTCAACCAGCGCAGCGTCGAGGAGATTTTCTCGATGCTGTTCCAGGTGGCCGCGATGGTCGGCCAGGCGCAGCGCGGTGTCGAGCTGCTGGAACGGATGCGCTCGCGGCTGCTGGAGATCGAAGCGGCCGGCAGGGCGTTGCCGCGGCGGCCGCGGGTCTACTTCGAGGAGTGGGACGAGCCGCCGATCAGCGCGATCCGCTGGGTGTCGGAGCTGACCCGCATCGCCGGCGGCGACGACTGCTTTCCCGAACTGGCGCGGATGGCCATGGGCAAGGACCGCATCGTCGCGGACGCCGGCGAGATCGTCCGCCGCAATCCCGACATCGTCATCGGCTCCTGGTGCGGCAAGAAGTTCCGCCCCGAGAAGGTCGCGACGCGGGCCGGCTGGTCCGACGTCAACGCGGTGAAGACCGGCCAGCTGTTCGAGATCAAGTCGGCCGACATCCTGCAGCCCGGACCCGCGGCCCTCACCGACGGCGTCGAACAGTTGCACCGGATCGTGCTGGAGTGGAGCCGCGCGTGCGGCGATTGATGGCGTTGCTGCTGCTGGTCGCGGCGCACGTTCATGCGGCGCAGGTGACCGACGACCGCGGCGTGACCGTGACGCTTGCGCAGCCGCCGCGGCGCATCGTCACGCTGATGCCCGCCTTGACCGAGATGGTGTGCGAACTCGGCGCCTGCTCGCGCCTGGTGGGAGTCGACGATTTCTCCAATTGGCCGGAGACGGTGCGTGCCCTGCCGCACGTCGGCGGGCTGGAGGATGCGCGCATCGAAACGATCGTATCGCTGCGTCCGGACCTCGTGCTGCTGCCGGTTTCGTCGCGCGCATTGCCGCGGCTGGAGAGCCTTGGCCTGCGAGTGATCGCGCTCGAGCCGAAGTCCTTCGCCGATGTGAAGCGCGGCCTGTTGCAGCTCGGGGATGTGTTGCAGGTGACAGGCGCCGCCGCGGCGTGGAGCCGAATCGAAAGCGGCATCGACGCGGCCGCCCGCGACCTTCCGCCGGCCCTGCGCGGCACGCGCGTGTACTTCGAAGTGGACAGTGCTCCGTACGCTGCGAGCGAGTCGTCCTTCATCGGCGAAATGCTGTCGCGGGTGGGCGCGGCCAATGTGGTGCCTGGCGACCTGGGCCCGTTCCCCAGGCTCAATCCCGAGTTCGTGGTCCGCGCCGACCCGCAGCTGATCATGACGTCCGACCGCGATGTGAAGGCGATCGGCGACCGGCCGGGCTGGCGTCGCGTTCGAGCCGTCCGCGAACGGCGCATCTGCGTGTTCACGGCGGAGCAGGGCAACGTGTTGATGCGTCCCGGGCCGCGCATGGCGCAGGCCGCGCAGCTGATGGTGCAGTGCCTGCAGGGGAAACTTCCGCGGGCGCGCGCGCCATGACGGCGCGGGCTGTGCGCCGGCCTGCTTCCGTGGCCCTGCTGCTGCTTGCCGTGACGGCCTCGCTGTGCCTGGCCGGCGTCGCCGTCGGCAGCCTTGGCTGGGAGCCGTTGTGGGGCCGGGCCGGCGCTGCGTCCGCGGCCATCGTGTGGGAGATCCGGCTGCCGCGCACGCTCGGCGCCTGGTTGGCGGGAGCCCTTCTCGGATTGGCCGGCGCCGTGGCGCAGGGCTTGTTCCGCAATCCGCTGGCCGATCCCTATCTGCTGGGAAGCGCGAGCGGCGCGGCGTTCGGCGTGGCTGTGCTGCTGGTCTCGATCGGCGGTTCGCCGCCGGCCGCGTCCGGCTGGCT
Organism: Ramlibacter sp.; assembly: GCA_043766965.1. GTDB lineage: Bacteria > Pseudomonadota > Gammaproteobacteria > Burkholderiales > Burkholderiaceae_C > Ramlibacter. The sequence goes on from JAYUHN010000178.1 coordinate 5,053, forward strand.
CGCGCAGCTCGGCTCGACCGGCGCTGCCTTCGTCGGCGCCGTCCTCGCGGTGCTGGTGACGCTGGGGCTGGCGCGCGGAGTCGCACAAACATTGCGGCTGCTGCTGGCCGGCGTCGTCGTCGGCATGGTGTTCGGCGCCTGTTCCGCACTCGTCATGTTCTGGCAGCCCGAAGTGATGCGCTCGATGCAGGTTTTTCTGCTGGGCACCACCGGGTTTCTCGGCTGGGCCGGCGTCGCGTTGCTGGCGGCCGTGTTCGCGGCCACGACCGTCATCGCGGTTGGGTTGAGCCGGGCGCTCGATGCGCTGTCGCTTGGCGAAACCACGGCGGCCAGCCTCGGGGTCGCGCTGGGGCCGGTGCGCGTCGTGCTGGTCGCGGTCATTGCGCTCGCGACCGGCGCCGCGG
>JAYUHN010000179.1:0-2011 GCA_043766965.1 Ramlibacter sp.
ACGCAGATGTCGTCTTTCACCTTCCTGACTCCCGTCTTCGCACTGGTGTTCGGCGTGCTGTTGCTGGACGAACCGCTGACGCTGCAACTGATGCTGGCGCTGTGCGGCGTCGCCGTCGGCATCGTGCTGGTCAACCGCCGGCCGGGACGCTGACCGGCGCGGCCGCCTGGGCCGTGATCTTCAGCGCCTGCTCCTTCGCGATCAGCTGGTCCATCACCCGGCGGAAGTGCGTCAGCGGCGCATCCGCAACGACGGCGAGCAGCTTGAAATCCGGGTCTTCGTCCATCGCCTTCTGCTGCGCTTCGATGATGTGCTTGTCTTCCATGAAGCCTTCGATCAGGCTCAGGTGCAGCGAGCGCGAGATGTTGTGGTCGTCGCCCTCGTAGTTGTTCAGGTAGATCCAGAAGTGATGCGACGTCTTTTCGGTTTCAGGCGTCATGAACTGGCAGTTGCGGTATTGGCGCGCGCCTTCGGTGTTGCCTTTCTCGGCGCCGCTGCCGGCCGGCGCGAACAGGGTGTCCAGGAAGAAGGTTCCGGGCACGTGCATGTGGCCGATGTTGCGACGGTCGACCTTGCCGTCCTTTTCGGCCGCCGGGATCACCTTGCGGTGGAACGGCGGAGGCGCCGCGTTCATGTGCCAGCGCTCGACCCGGAAGCCCCTTTCCTGCCGCTCCATCACCAGCGGCTTGGTGACGTACGCATATTCTTCCGAGCCGCCCAGTGTCTTGGTGTGCACGAACGCCAGGTGCGCGAAGTCGCTCAGGTTGTCGACGATCAACATGTAGTTGGCGTCGTAGTGCAGGTAGCCGGGAATCCCTTTCCATTGCGGATCGCGCAGGTACGGGAAATCGATGATGTCGTCCGGATCGGCCTGGTCGGCCTGGCCCATCCAGATCCACACCAGCCGGTCGCGCTCGACCACCGGATAGCTGCGCACGCCCAGCCTGGCCGGAATGTTGTCCTGCCCCGGAATCTGGACGCACTTGCCGGTCGCGTCGAACTTGAGGCCGTGGTACATGCACCGGATGCAGTCGCCTTCGCGCCGCCCCAGGTGCAGCGGCGCGCCGCGGTGGCAGCACCGGTCCGCCAGCGCGACCACCTTGCCGCTCTCGCCCTTGTACATCAGGACGCGTTCGCCCAGCAGGGTGCGGGGCAGCAGCTTGCCGTCGATCAGCTCATGGTCCCAGGCGGCGACATACCAGCAGTTTTTCAGAAACACGATGCTCTCCTTCGGCGGCGGTTTCCTATGCTACCCGCTCGTTCGCGAATGCCACATACCAGTCCAGGCAACCTGGATTCGCCATCGCGTCGCGGTTGACCACCTTTTCCAGCGGTTGTCCGAGCAGCAGCTTCTTGATCGGCAACTCCTGCTTCTTGCCGGAGAGCGTGCGAGGCACTTCTGCCACCTGGAAGATCGCGTTCGGTACGAACCGCGGCGACAGCGCCGTGCGGATCGCATCGTTGATCCGCAGCCGGATCGCCTGGTCAAGAAGCAGGCCCGGCCGCAGCACCACGAACAGCGGCATGTAGCTTTCCCGTCCGAGGTATTCGAGATCGACCACCAGCGAGTCGAGCACTTCCGGCAGCGCTTCCACGGCGCTGTACAACTCGCTGGTCCCCATGCGCAAGCCGTGCCGGTTGATGGTGGCGTCGCTGCGGCCGTAGATGATGCAGCTGCCGGAAGCCGTGACCTTGAGCCAGTCGCCGTGGCGCCAGACGCCGGGATAACTGTCGAAGTAGCTGGACAGGTAACGCCCGTTTCCCGCGTCGCCCCAGAAGTACAGCGGCATGGAAGGAATCGGCTCGGTGCAGACCAGCTCACCGACTTCGCCGATGACCGGCTCGCCCTGCTCGTTCCAGGCCTGGACGGCGCAGCCCAGCAGCCGGCACTGCATCTCGCCCGGCACCTGGGGCAGTTCCCGGTTGCCGCCGATGAAGGCGCCGGCGAAGTCGGTGCCGCCGGAAATGTTGCACCACCAGATGTCCGGCGTGCCGATACTGGCGAATTGCC
>JAYUHN010000180.1:0-5452 GCA_043766965.1 Ramlibacter sp.
GCGCCGCCATCGCCGGACACCAGGCCGACGCGCATGAAGCTCTCGGCGAACACCGCGTTGCGGCCGGCAATGCGTATGTCGCACATCAGCGAGAGATCGCAGCCCGCGCCGATCGCCGCTCCGTTGACGGCGGCGATGCTGGGCACTTCCAGGTCGTACATGGCCAGCGGGATCTGCTGGATGCCGTTCCAGTATCCGCGCCGGATCTCCGCCGGGGAACCTGAGAACAAGCCCTTCCTGTCCTTCATGTCCTTCACGTTTCCCCCGGAGGAAAAGCCTTCACCGGCGCCGGTGAGGATCACGCAGCGGACGGACAGATCCTCGTTGATGTCGCGAATGAAGCCCACCAGCGCTTCGGTGATGGCCGGCGAAACGGCATTGCGCGTCGCCGGTTCATTGAGCGTCAGCGTCACCACGCCGCCCTCGCGGGCATACAGAACGGAATCAGTCATCGATGTTTTCTCATGGTGGTCGGCAAATTGGTGATGTCAGGGTCAGTCCGACAGGAAGTCCTTCATGCCCTTGCGGACAAGCCGCACGTACTCCTGCTCGTGCTGGAGCAGCCGCACCGTCAGCCCGGAGATGCCAAGCACAAGGCGCTGCTCCCCTGTTCCGGTTGGCAGCAACATGGCGAGGAGGCCCGAATGCATGGTGACCTGATTGAGCGAGAGGGAGTACTTCTTCGCGCGGTCCCGTTCCAGGCCCGCGAGCACCCCTTCGATGTCGACGCGCTGGCCGGGCGGGGAAATCGCGTTGAAGCGGCGCGCGAGCTTTCGGATGCCCGCTTCATCCATCGCGCTGAGCAACATGCTGCCGGTGCCTGAGCCGAAGAGTGGCCGCACGGTGCCGATGTGCAGATGCAGGCGCAGGGCACTGGTGCCCTGCAGCACCCGCAGATACTGCGACTGCAGGCCGTTCTGCGCGGCCAGCACGATGGTTTCGCCCGTGACCTGGTTGAGATGCTCCATCAGCCGGGTCAGTTGCCCTTCCTTGAGCAGGCCGCCCTGGATCCAGTCACCCAGCAGGGCCACGCGAACCGACGGGCGATACACACGCTTGCCCGGCTCGTACTCGAGGTAGCCGAGCGTCACCAGGCTCGTCATCAGCGCCGATGTGCTCGAAGCCGGCCAGTCGTAGTGCGCGGCGATCTCGGCAACCGCCATCGGCCGGCGCTCCTCGTCGAAGAGTTCGAGGACCTGCAGCACCCGGCCTGCTGACTTGACGACCTTGCGTTCCACCGATTCCGCTGCGATCGTCATGGGGCAGGCAGTGCGGCCACCAGCACGCTGCCGGACATGGATTCGGTCATGACGACCACGTCGCGACCAGGCCAGATGGCGACGTTGGTGACCGCTGAATCGGGCAAGGGGCTGCGCAGGTGGTGGGTGACCTCACCCATCGTGTTCAGCACGAAGACGCCGCCCAGGCTCGGGTGCGCCACCAGGAGCCGCCCGAAGCGGTCGATCGCCAGCCCGTCGGGGCCGGTCGGCCCGAAAAATGTCTGTAGCGCGCCCATCTTGCTGATCGACCCGTCGGGCTGGATCGGGCCGCGCCAGACCTGGTTGGCGCGGGTCAGCGCGACATACAACACCCGCATGTCGGCGCTCACCGCCAGGCCGTTGGGACTGGGTCCGTTGGACATCAGCATGTCGAGCTTGCCATCGGGCTGCCAGCGGTAGACACGACCCGTGGGGTCGTGCATTCCGGTCTGCCCCTGGTCGGTGAAATACAGCCGGCCGGCGGCGTCGAACACCAGGTCGTTGACGCCCTTGAAGCATTCGGTGTTGCGGTGGCCCAGCACCGTCTCGACGCGGCCGCTTGCCGGTTCGAAGCACCGGATGCCGTGCCGGTAGTCGGCGATCCAGAGGCTGCCATCGGCATGCAGCGCCAGCCCATTGGGCCAGCCATCCGATTCGAGCACGCAGGTCCACGACCGGTCCTGGTCGATGCGAAAGAGGCGGCCGTGCGGAATGTCGACGACGTAGAGGTTGCCCTGCGGATCGAAACAGGGGCCTTCCAGGAACGAGTCCACGACATGGCCGGGGCGGTTGGCCTGGCCCCAGGCCGAGGGCCGCGGCCTGCGCATCGCTTCGGGCAGTCGCGTCAGCACTTCTGCGTCGACACGCACCGGCGGCGTTCCGTCAAGCTTCCACATCACGCGTTCCACCCGGTCATAGTCATGCCTTGCTACTTCTGGACATTGGCCACGGACGGCAGCCACATCGCGATCTCGGGAAAAATCACCAGCAGCAGCAGCAGCACGAACATGATGAGGTGGAACGGAATGGTCCCCATCACCACGTCGCTCAGCTTGCCGTTCCAGATGCCCTGGATGACGAACAGGTTGATGCCGATGGGCGGGGATATCTGGCCCATCTCGATGAAGACGACCAGGATCACGCCGAACCAGATCGGGTCGATCCCGTACTGCAGCAGCACCGGATACAGCAGCGGCACGGTGACTACGATCATCCCCAGGCTCTCGACCAGACAGCCCAATACGGTGTAGAGCACAAACAGGGCGAAAAAGAAGGCGAACTTCGACAGCTTCAAGCCGACCAGGAACTGCGTGATCTGCTCACCGACACCTGCGTAGCTGATGGCATACGAAAACAGGAAAGCCGCATAAACGATGAACAGGATGTTGCCGCACACGCGCGTGGTGGACTGCAAGGCGCGCTTGTACACCCCGAAGTTGCTGTCGCCCCAGATCCCGGCGATGGCCGCGGCCAGCAGGCAACCGACCGCCGCCGCTTCGGTGGGAGTCACCAGGCCGGTGTAGATGCTTCCGATCGTCCCGCCGATCAGCACCACGAAGGGAAACACATCCACCAGCGCCTCGCCGAACTCGCGCAGGTTGCGCGCTCCCTGCTCTTTCGGACCGATGGAAGGATCGACGAGCGCATGGATCGCGATGTAGATCATGAACATCGCAGTGAGCACCAGGCCCGGCACCACGCCGGCCATGAAAAGCTTGGCGACTGATGTCTCGGTGAAGGTACCGTAGACGATCATGGCGATGCTCGGCGGGATCAGGATGCCCAGCGTGCCGCCGGCGGCGAGCGATCCGGCGGACACTCGCGGGCTGTACTTGCGCCGCTCCAGCTCGGGCAGCGCCACGCGGCCGATCGAGGCGGCGGTCACGACGCTGGAGCCGCTGATCGCGGAGAAGATCGCGCAACCGGCGATGTTGGTCTGGAGCAGGCCGCCCGGCATCCACGCCACCAGCTTCGACAGGCCACGATAGACCCTCAAACTGAGCTTGCTCTCCTGCAGGATTTCCGCCATCAGAATGAACAACGGAATCGCCGTGAGGGTGAAGCTGTTCATGCTGCCCCATGTCACCAGGCCGATGCCTTTCAGCCCGGGCAGACCGGCATGCATCAGCAGGTACACCACCGAAGGCACCGTGATCGCGAACGGGATGGTCATTCCCAGGCACAGCAGCGCGATAAAAAGCGCCAGCACGACGATGAGTTCGACGCCCGGTGTCATGGCGCTGCCTCCGTTTGCAGGAACACGTATTTCGCATACGCCGAGCGCACCAGCGCGTAGCACAGGAACGCCATGCCGATGCCCATCACAAGCTGCGGCAGCCACAGCGGGGTCTGCAAGGGTGTCGGCGCGACATCGCCGGAATTCCAGCTGTTGACCGTGAGGCGTCCCAGCTGCCAGGTCACCAGCGTCGATGCCACCAGTGAGCACCCGTCGAAAGCGATCTGCAGCCAGATCCGCGCGCGTTGTCCCATGCGGGCCTGTACCAATTCGACCCGGTGGAAGGCCCCGTGCGCCTCAGCGACGGACATGCTCAGGAAAGTGACGGTCACCAGCAGGTAGCCCCCGATTTCGTCGGTGATCTGCAGCGAGCCGCCAAACAGGTTGCGGATCACCGCTTCGGCGCCGATCAGCAAGATCATCACGACCAGGGCCAGCGATGACGCCGCCTCGGAGACATACTCGATCAGGCTGGGCCCCGTGATGATGGTCTCGATGCGGTGCCCAGGCTCTTCGAGCAGGTGAGGTTCAGGTCCCATGGCCGGTTCTCAGCGACCCAGCGCCTTGCGCACCTTCGCCAGCGCCTCGACCGCGTCGGGACCCTTGGTCTTGGCCCACTCGTCCCAATAGGGCGCAACGAGCTTCAGACCCTCTGCCAGGTCGGCCCTGGATTCGCGCGTGATGATCATGCCGCCGTCGGCGAACTTCTTGGTCAGCACTTCTTCCTCTGCCTGCATGGCGCTGGTGATCAGCGGCAGGTTATCCGTCACGACCTTGCGGACCTTGGCCTGCACGTCCGGCGGTAGCTTGTTGAAGCGTTCCTTGTTGACGATGATCACCGAGTTGAAGTAATTGATGCCGATGCGGTAGTTGTACTTGAGCAGGTCCTTCCAGACGTTGCCGCCGCCCGTATTGGCGGTCAGCACGCCGTCCACCACGCTGCGGTCCAGCGCCGACGGCACCTCGGGCGCGCCGATGGTGACCGGGACGCCGCCCAGTCGCTTGATGAACTCGCCCTGCTCGGGGGAAGTGACACGGATCTTCTGACCCTTGATATCGGCCAGCGACGTGAGTTTCTTGCTCGAATACGCCACCTGGTACGGATAGAGGTACTGGCCCAGGACGATCACGCCCTTGCGCTCGAAAGCCTTTTGCAGGTAGGGCTCGACGATCGCGGCGGCCTTCTGGTACTCGTCCAGCGACTGGATCAGCATCGGCAGGCGCAGCACGCCGCCGATCGGAATGTTGCCCAAGAAGTAACCGTCGTCTCCCATCTGCACCACGTCGTCGCTCACCGCGGGGGTGATCGTGGTGGTGTTGATCGGCAACGAGCCGCCGAGGTGGAGACGGATGGACAGCGCGCCCCCGGTTTCCTTCTCGATCTCCTCGGTGACCTTGGTCAGGCCCTTGACGGCGGAGACCGTCGCCACGGCGTTGTAGACATACAGGTTCCATTTCTCCGCGGCATGTGCCGGCCACGCCGTCAGCGATGCGGCGAACGCGAGGGCAATCACCGTGGTCCGCACGCGTGCGGACAGCGAAGGGAAGTTCATGGGCTTGTCTCCTGGAGAGTAGGTTCGTTGTGCGCGCAGTGTAGGGCGAGGGACCCGCGTCGTAAAGTCAAAACTCTATCTGTGAAAGATAATGCCACACATATAGTTTGATATTTTCTTTCAACCGGTCGCCGCTTGACCGGATCGCCGTTGCACGAACTCGAGCACCGCCTGCGCGCACTGCCGGGCATGGGAAAACGGCAATCCGTGGCGCGAGTTCGCAAGCACGGCCAGCTCGCAGTCCGGTACGCGCTGCTTGATCTGACAAGAGAGCTCGACCGTGACGAAAGGGCTGGCGTCCGGTGTCATCAGCAATGTGGGAGCCGAGATGCGCCCCAACTCTTCCGTGAGGTCGGTGTCGACCAGCAACTCGCCCACGGCAAGCAGGGCCCCGGAATCGCACG
>JAYUHN010000181.1:0-2008 GCA_043766965.1 Ramlibacter sp.
TCGATCACGGCCGCAACATGCTGCTGGCCGGCTTCATCATGTTCATGGTGGCGCAGGTGCCGCCCCAGCGCCTCATGAGTTTCGCCGTGCCGCTGTACCTGCTGGGAGTGGGCCTGCTGGTCGCAGTGGCGGTGTTCGGAGTCACCAAGAAAGGCGCGAAACGATGGGTGAACGTGGGCGTGGTGATCCAGCCCAGCGAGATCCTGAAGATCGCCGTGCCGTTGATGCTGGCCTGGTGGTTCCAGAAGCGCGAGGGGCAGTTGCGGCCACTCGATTTCATCGTCGCCGCGGTGCTGCTGGCGATCCCGGTCGGACTGATCGTCAAGCAGCCGGACCTGGGCACGGCCATCCTGGTGCTGTCCGCTGGGCTGGGCGTGATCTTTTTCGCGGGCCTGTCGTGGAAGCTGCTGGTGCCGCCGATCGTGCTGGTCCTGATTGCAGCTGTGCTGCTGGTGGTGTTCGAGCCGCGGTTGTGCGCCGACGGCTTCCGCTGGCCGCTGCTGCACGACTACCAGCAGCAGCGCATCTGCACCTTGCTCGACCCGGGCCGCGATCCGCTCGGCAAGGGCTTTCACATCATCCAGGGCATGATCGCCATCGGCTCGGGCGGCCTGTTCGGCAAGGGCTTCATGCAGGGCACCCAGACCCACCTGGAATTCATCCCCGAGCGCACCACCGACTTCATCTTCGCGGCCTATTCGGAAGAATTCGGGCTGCTGGGCAACCTGTTCCTGATCGCGTCCTTCATCTTCCTCATCCTGCGCGGGCTGGCGATCGCGCTGGAAGCGTCGACGCTGTTCTCGCGCCTGCTGGCCGGCGCGGTGACGATGATTTTCTTCACCTACGCCTTCGTCAACATGGGCATGGTCAGCGGCATCCTGCCCGTGGTCGGGGTCCCGCTGCCGTTCATCAGCTATGGCGGCACGGCCATGGTCACGCTGGGCATGGGGCTGGGCATCCTGATGTCGATCTCCAAGGCGCGCCGCCTGATGCAAAGCTGAACCGCGATGAGTCAAGGAAGCGTAGGCATCGTCGGGGTCGGCAACATGGGCGGTGCAATGGCTGCGCGGTTGCTGGAGGGCGGCTGGCAGGTGCAGGTGTGCGACCTCGACGCGGGCAAGACCCGGGCATTGGCAGCGCTGGGCGCGACGATCGGCGAGACACCGGCCGCATGCGCGATCGGCTGCGCCGCGCTGATCGTCTGTGTCGTGGACGCAGCACAGGTGGAAGCGGTGCTGTTCGGGGAGGCCGGCGCGGTGCAGACGCTGCAGGCCGGGAGCGATGTGCTGCTCTGCCCCACCATCGGGCCGCGGGATGCGGAGCGCTTCGCAGCGCAACTGCAGCAGCGCGGCCTGTGTGCCATCGACGCGCCCATGTCCGGGGGCCCGGTCCGGGCCCGGGACGGCACGATGAGCCTGATGCTCGCAGGCGACGAGGCTGCGATGCAGCGCCAGCACGCGCTGATCGGCGCCCTGAGCAGCAAGGCGTTCCGGGTCGGTATCAGGCCGGGGGACGGCGCCCGCACCAAGCTCGTGAACAATCTGCTGGCTGGAATCAACCTGGTCGGCGCCGCTGAAGCCATCGCGCTGGCGGAACGGCTGGGTCTGTCGGCGGAATCCACGCTGTCGGTGATCGAGCAGTCCAGCGGCCAGAGCTGGGTCGGCTCCGACCGGATGCGCCGCGCCATCGCCGGCGACTTCGAGCCGCGGGCCCACATGACGCTGCTGGAGAAGGACACGGGGCTGGCGCTCCAGGCCGCCGCCGATGCCGGTTTCACCGGGCCGCTTGGCGCTGCCGCGCATGCCGTGTTCGCGCGTGCTTGCGCGGCCGGCCTGGGCGGGCTGGATGACGCCGCCTTGCTGCAGTTGCTGCGGCTTGCGTCAACGAGCCTGGCGGCTGACCCTTGACGGCGCCGGGAGCGGCTTGCGCGCCTAGAATGGTTCCATGATCTCACGCGAACCCACCATCGAACGCCTGGCCACGGCCCAGCGATTGCTGCTCGAACCAT
>JAYUHN010000182.1:0-2003 GCA_043766965.1 Ramlibacter sp.
GTGGCCTGGCCCTATGCCCGCGCGCGCTGGCCGGTCGGCCTGCTCGGCGCCGCCGCCTCGCTCGGCTCGTACGGCATCGCGTTATGGGCGATGACGAAAGCGCCGGTCGCCACGGTGGCGGCGCTGCGCGAAACCTCGGTGCTGTTTGCCGCGCTGCTTGGCAGCTGGTTCCTGAACGAAGCGTTCACCATGCGTCGCGTGCTCGGCACCGCGACCATCGTCGCGGGCGTGATGGCGCTGCGGATTGGGTGAACATGGCCCCCACACTTGTCACTTCGTGTACTGCGCTGCCCCCCAAGGGGGCTTCAGTCTCCTTGGGGCGGCCCTGCGGAGCCCGAGCATGGCGCTGACGCTGCCCTCGCATGCGCAGACGGTGATCGTCGGCGGCGGCATCGCCGGCTGCTCGGTCGCTTACCACCTGGCGAAGCTGGGGCGCACCGACGTGCTGCTGCTCGAGCAGGGCAGGCTCACCAGCGGAACGACCTGGCACGCGGCGGGGCTGGTCGGGCAGATGCGCCCCAACCGCACCATGACGCAGATGAGCAAGTACGGCATCGGGCTGTACGCGGCGCTCGAAGCCGAAACCGGACTCGCCACCGGCTGGAAGCAGTGCGGCAGCGTCAATGTTGCCCGCACGCCGGAGCGGATGAAGGTGTTGAAAAAGCAACTGGCGATGGCCCGCAGCTTCGGGGTCGAGTGCCACGAAATCACCCCGGCGGAAGCCGGCGACAGATTTCCGCTGCTTCGCACTGACGACCTGCAGGGCGCGCTCTGGCTGCCGGGCGATGGCAAGGCCAACCCGGCCGACCTCTGCATGTCGCTGGCGAAAGGCGCACGCAATCTCGGCGTGAAAGTGATGGAGGGCGTCGAAGTCACAGGAGTGATCGTGGAGCATGGGCGCGCGGTCGGCGTGCGCACCGCGCAGGGAGACGTCCGCTGCGAAACGCTGGTGAATTGCGCTGGTCAGTGGGCGCGCCAGTTCGGCCGGCTGGCGGGCGTCAACGTGCCGCTTCATTCCGCCGAACACTTCTACGTCGTCACCGGCCGCATCGAAGGCGTGCACCCGATGCTGCCCGTGATGCGGGACCCCGACGGCTTCATCTATTACAAGGAAGAGGTCGGTGGCCTGGTGATGGGCGGTTTCGAACCGAAGGCCAAGCCGTGGAAGGTCGATCCGATCCCGTCAACCTTCCAGTTCGAACTGCTGGACGAGGACTGGGACCAGTTCGAAATCCTGATGAAGAACGCGATCCACCGCACGCCGTGCCTGGAAACGGCGGAGATCAAGATGCTGCTGAACGGCCCGGAAAGCTTCACGCCGGACGGAAACTTCATCCTGGGCGAAGCACCCGAGCTGCGCAACTACTTCGTCTGCGCCGGCTTCAATTCGGCGGGCATCGCCAACAGCGGCGGCGCCGGACGCTTGATGGCGGAATGGATCGTCGGCGGCGAAGCCGGCGCCGACCTGTGGGAGGTGGACATCCGGCGTTTCGCAGCCTTCACCGGCAACCGCCGGGCGTTGTCGGAACGCACCGGTGAAACGCTCGGCCTGCACTACGCGATGCGCTGGCCGCGCCAAGAACTGGAAACCGCCCGGCCGTTGCGCACCTCGCCGCTGTACGACCTGCTGGCCGGCAAGGGAGCAGAGTTCGGCAGCAAGAATGGCTGGGAGCGCGCGAATTATTTCAGGCGAGCGGGCGCCACACGGCCGGAGCCGACGCTGCGGACACCGGGCTGGCTGCCCTGGATGATCGAGGAGCAGAAGGCGACGCGCGAATCGGTCGCGCTGTACGACCAGAGCTCTTTTTCCAAACTGCTGCTGCAGGGACGGGACGCGCTGTCGGCGCTGCAGCGGCTGTGCGCAAACGAGATGGATGTGCCGGTCGGCAAGATGGTCTACACCGCCATGCTGAACGAGCGGGGTGGTTTCGAAAGCGACCTGACCGTGATGCGGCAGGCGGCCGACCGGTTCCTGATCGTCACCGGCTCGGCCCAGGCCACGC
>JAYUHN010000183.1:0-2003 GCA_043766965.1 Ramlibacter sp.
AGCGTGTTGTAGATCGCGGTTTCGACGTCGCGATCGAAGCTCAGCACGCGCTGGCCGTCGGCCTCGTGGGTGCCGTGCGTGACGTAATCGTTCAAGACCTGCTGGTCCCAGGCGGCGAATGCCTTCCTGTGGCGCAAGTGTTCCAGCACCGCCTCTTTCGTCGGCCAGGTGTTGCGGCGCCGCCGGCTCACGGCGCCGGGAGACAGTGAGCCCACCAGTGGCGTGTGCTTCATCGCGCCGAGCGCAGTCGCGCGCCAGCCGCCCAGGAGGGGGGAATCGAGCAGCAACACGCCGCGCGCAAGTTCCGGATGGCGCGCAGCGCACATCAGGCTGAGGAAGCCTCCCAGCGAATGTCCGACTAGGAAGGCCGCCTCGCCCGCCTTGTCGACCTCGCGCGCCGTGAAGTCCTTCAGTTGCGCCACGAGGTGGGGCCAGTTGTTGCTGACCGGGTACTTCGGGTCATGACCGAATTTGTCGATCGCCTTCACGGTGAACCCGCGCGATCGCAGGTTTTTCAACAGCACGCTGTAAGTGGCCGCCGGGAAGCTGTTGCCGTGGGAGAAAATGATGAGCGACATCAGGAGATCGTCACCCCGCGCAGGTGACGAAACATTTCGTCATCCCCGCGCAGGTAACGAAACATTTCGTCAGCCCCGCGCAGGTGACGAACATTTCGTCATCCCCGCGCAGGCGGGGACCCAGGACAGCGCGCAGCGCTGCTTTTGAACGCCCTGGATTCCCGCCTCCGCGGGAATGACAGCTCTTTCCTGGATTCCCGCCTCTGCGGGAATGACAGCTCTTTTCCGGACTCCCGCTTCCGCGGGAATGACGTTGTCTGTAGCGATGACGGTGATCAGATCAACCGCTCTTCCGGCCGCGAAATCTTCTTCAGCGGCTTGCTGCGGCCGCCCTGGACCTTCAGCGGTGTCTCGGTGTGGGCGTCGTCCCAGACCGGGTCTTCCAGGCTGTCGAACACCTCGCGCAGCTTGTGGCCCCAGGCGTCGTGCAGCATCCGGTAATAGGGATTGTTCATGTCCATGCAGACTACCTTGTCGGTCTCGAAACGGTCGGCCTCGTACACCACCAGGTCCAGCGGCGGGCCGACCGACAGGTTCGATTTCATCGTCGAATCCATCGACACCAGCGCGCATTTTGCCGCTTCGTCCAGCGGCGTCTCGGGCGTGAGCACCCGGTCCAGCACCGGCTTGCCGTACTTCGATTCGCCGATCTGGAAATACGGCGTCTCCGCCGTCGCCTCGATGAAGTTGCCGGCCGAATAGACGTGGAACAGGCGCATCTTTTCGCCCCGGATCTGCCCGCCGAAGATCAGCGACACATTGAACTCGACCCCCGAGTACTTCAGCGACTCGGCATCGCGGTCGTAGACATGCCGCACTGCCTGGCCAAGCACGCGGGTGGCGTCGAACATGCTCTTGGCGTTCCAGATCGTGATCGGCGGCGTATCGTCGCTTTCTTTCAGCTGCTCCACCTGGAGCAGCTCGCGCACCGACTGCGAGATGCTCAGATTGCCGGCGGACAGCAGCACCATGAAGCGGTCACCGGCCTTCTCGTAGACGATCATCTTGCGGTAGGTGGCGATGCTGTCCACACCCGCGTTGGTGCGCGAGTCGGACAGGAACACCAGGCCCGCGTCGAGTTTGATGCCGACGCAGTAGGTCATGATCGTTCTCCCATTTTCTTCAGGCGGTACAGGGCGTCCAGGGCTTCACGGGGGCTGAGCGTATCGGGATCCAGCGCCCACAAGGCCGCGTCGACAGCGCTCGTCGCCGCCGCTTCCGCTTGCGGCGCAGGCGCGAACAAGTCTACCTGCTCGCGGCTCTGCTCCTGCTGGATTTCCAGCGCCGCAAGCGCGTGCCGCGCGTGGTTGACCACCGCCACCGGCATGCCGGCGAGCCGCGCCACCTGGATACCGTAGCTGCGGCTGGCCGGGCCCGGCTGGATCTCGTGCAGGAAAACAATGTCGGCGCCCGATTCGGCGGCGC
>JAYUHN010000184.1:0-14394 GCA_043766965.1 Ramlibacter sp.
GACTTCGCGACGACGTGGCATGGTTCACCTCTTTGCTTCAGTTGGCGCCCTGTTGGAGGCGCCGCGAGGGCCATGAAGACCCTCACTTACTCGACCCAATATCGGGCCACTATGCCGAGCCGGGCAGCCAGCCCGGTCAGCACCTTGATTTCTGGAAAACGAAAGCGGTCAGGCTTTCTTGGGACGCTTCGCGCCGTACTTGGAGCGCGACTGCTTGCGGTCTTTCACGCCCTGCAGGTCGAGCGATCCGCGCACGATGTGGTATCGCACACCCGGCAGGTCCTTGACCCGGCCGCCGCGCACCAGCACCACCGAGTGCTCCTGCAGGTTGTGGCCTTCGCCGCCGATGTACGAAATGATCTCGAAGCCGTTGGTCAGGCGCACCTTGGCGACCTTGCGAAGCGCCGAATTCGGCTTCTTGGGCGTGGTCGTGTACACGCGGGTGCACACGCCCCGACGCTGGGGGCTGTTCTGCATCGCGGGGCTCTTGGACTTGGTCTTTTCGACCTCGCGTCCCTGGCGCACCAGTTGGTTGATGGTTGGCATTGAAAGACGTCCCTAAACGCTTGATGAAATCGGAAATGCGCCGCACTCGCGGCTGGCTCGCCGTGCAACGGCAAAGCGCGTTCCCCGCCCCAATGCGGGAAAGCCCTCGAGTATATCCCGGCCGGCCCGATCCGGCAACGCCCGGGCTGAAAGCCGGGTCAGCGGCCGCGCCAGCCGCCCTTCAGCGGATCCACAGCCGGATTGCGTCCCAGGCCCGGCCGAGGACGCCCGCCTGTTCCACGCTTTCCAGCGTCAGCAGGGGAATGTCGGTGACCGGCTGGTCGCCGGCGAGCACTTTCAGGCTGCCGATCTGCTGGCCTTTGGTGAACGGCGCGACCAGCGGATCGGGCCGGGCCACCTGCGTCCTGAGGCGGCCCGCCGTACCCGCCGGCACGGCGACGATCACCGCCTGCGGCCGGCCGAGCTTGACAGTTCGCTGGCTGCCCTTCCAGACCATCGGCTCGGCCACCGCCTGCCCGCCGTCGAACAATTTCACCGCTTCGTAGGCGGTGTAGCCCCAGTTCAGCAGCTTCTGCGACTCGTTGGCGCGGGCGTTTTCGCTGCTGGCGCCAAGCACGATCGACAGCAGGCGGCGACTGCCCGCGGCTGCCGCCGTTCCGGCGGGCGCCCCGGACGTCGCGAGGCTGGCGAAGTCCCGCTTGGCGGTGGCGATCAGGCAGTACCCGGCTGCTTCCGTGTGGCCCGTCTTCAAGCCGTCCACCGTCGGGTCGCGGAACAACAGCAGGTTACGGTTGGTGTCGTTGGCCGTGGGCGTGCCTTCATAGCGGTACTTCCGGATCGAGTAGTAATGCAGATACTCGGGAAATTCCTGCATGACACGGGTCGCAAGAATGCTCAGGTCACGGGCCGTCGTGCTGTGGCCCGCCACCGTCAGGCCTTCGGGGTTTTTATACGTGGTCGACTTCATGCTGAGCGCCTTCGCCTGGTCATTCATGAGCTGGACGAAGCGCTCCACCGTGCCGCCCACGCCTTCGGCCAGCACCACGGTGGCATCGTTGCCGGACTGCACGATCATTCCCTTGATCAAATCGTCGACCGGAACAGTCATCTTGGGGTCGATGAACATGGTCGAGCCGCCCACCTTCCAGGCCCGCACGCTCACCGGCAGGCGCTGTTTCAGGTCCAGCTTTTTCGCTCGCAGCGCGTCGAACACGAGGTACTGGGTCATCAGCTTGGTGAGGGAGGCCGGTTCGACCGGGCTGTCGATATCGCGCGATGCCAGCATCTGGTTGGCGGTGACGTCCAGCAGCAGGAAGCTGCGGGCCGCGATTTCCGGCGGCTGGGGTGCCTGGGCTGACGCGGTGACGCACAGCAAAGCGAGGATCGGCGCGGCGAGCGCCTGCAGGTATCTATTCATGGGGATTGGACGAGGCAGCCTAGCTGCGAAGGTGGCGGACCACGAGGTTTTTCAGGAGCGGCAATTGTCCGTGAAAGAAGTGGGCGCCTCCCGGCACCACCGTCACCGGCAGCGACTGGGGCCGGGCCCAATCCAGCACTGCCAGCAGCGGTACCGTGTCGTCGTGTTCGCCGTGGACCACCAGTGTGCGGTCATGCGACTCCGGCGGCAGCGTAGCCACCTCGAAACGCGATGCGGCCGTCCCCACCAGAACGATCTTCTCGATGCCACGCGCCTGCCACAGCGCATGCACCACCTTGCTGGCGACGAACGAGCCAAAGGAAAACCCGGCGATTGCCAGCGCTCCTTCCGGCGCCTGGGTCTGGACGATCCACAGCATGTCGTCACTCTCGCCCCGCCCTTCGTCATGCACGCCGGCACTGGCGCCGACCCCGCGGAAATTGAAGCGCAGCGCTGTCCATCCGCACTGGACGAACGCCCGGGCCAATGTCTGCACCACCTTGTTGTCCATCGTGCCGCCGAAGAGCGGATGGGGATGGGCGATCACGGCGACGCCGCGCGACGAGCCGTCCGGCACATCGCGCAGGGCTTCGACCGCCCCGGCCGGGCCTTGCAACTGGAAGCGCTCGGTCTTTGAATTCAAGTCAGCCCGCAAACATTGCAGCTTCAGCGGCCCAGATGCGGTGGCGTCAGCAGTCGCTCCACCACCTTTCCGTTCTTGAGATGCGATTCGACGATTTCGTCGATGTCCAGCTGGTCGACATACGTGTACCAGACGGCTTCGGGGTACACCACAACGACGGGGCCCGCGGCGCACCGGTCCAGGCAGCCGGACCTGTTGACACGGACCTTGCCGGGGCCCGCCAGTCCGGCGGCTTTTACCAGTTGCTTGCAACGATCGAAGGCGCCCTGCGAGTTATGCCGGGAGCAGCTGGCCTCGCCGATGGGGCGCTCGTTGAGGCAGAAAAAGATATGCCGCCCATAGTACGAAGTGCCGTCGCTCATTGCCGCGATTCTAAAGACCGTTCACCGCTCGAGACCCGCACCAGCACATAGACCAGCGCTGCATAAGGCCACACCCAGCCCAGCCACTGGCCCAGGCCATTGAAGTGGATGAAGCGTCCCTGCTCCCACGTCTGCAGGGTCTGGGCAAAGTACGCGCTTGCCGGCGCCTGATTGAGCAGGCTGAGGTGGACCACCAAGGTGAGCAGCAAGACCGCAGCACAAGCGCGCCGCGGCGCCGGCAGCAACAGCAGCGCAAGCACCAGTCCAAGGCCGAGCCCGAATCTGACCGGGTCGCTCAGCCACGACCAGGCGTGCGTCGGGCCCCAGCTCAGCGCCGCCGACAAGGCTGTGGTCAGCACACCCGCTCCCACCACCGCAACGGCAAAGGCCGCGCGGCGGCGTTTCGACAGCATGACGGAAAAGCCCAGCAGGCAGGGGATCAAGGCGCCGAAAGCCACGCAGAGCAGTTCGGTCCCGGGCATCAACGGCTGCAGTTCGATGTCACGCACCGGCAGCCACTGTAAAAAGGGCGTGTCCAGCAGCCATTCGGCGATGCCGGTTTCCAGCCGTTCGAAGACCTGACCCAGACCCAGCGGCACCGCCGCCGGAAACAGGAGCGCGAACGGCCACAGTGCAAGCAGAACAAGCGCGCCCCTGGCCTCCTCCACGAACCAGCGCACGCGAAAGTGGCTCCAGCGGTCGATCGCTCCGGCCAGTTCGAGACCGCCCGCGAGCGTGGCGCCGGCCAGGGCGCCCAGCGAATTCATTGCGAGATCGAGGTTGGAGGGAACTCGCGAAGGCAGGTAGCTCTGCAGAGCCTCCATGCAGAGCGACAGCGAGGCCGCCACCAGCGTCGCAACCGCGATGGCCGAGCGATTGCTGGACACGACAGGATTGCCGCCCCGGCGCAGGAAGCTCAACGCGAGCAGGAATCCGAACGGTGCATAGCCGACCAGGTTGGCGGCGATGTCGAAGCCGGTCCAATACTTCGGCCAGGGGCTGGCGAGATAGGCCCATGGCGCGATGCCCTGGTCACGCCAGCCGGTGAACGGATACAGGCTGGCATAGAAGATCAACGCGGCATAAGCCTGGGCCAGAGGCCAGGCCGAAGTTTTGTGGGATGCCACTCCGGCCCTAGAAAGGTTTGACCACCACCAGCACCACCGCCACTGTCAGCAACAGCACCGGTATTTCGTTGAACCAGCGGTACCACCGGTCGCCGCGCCGGTCATCGCCCGCAACCAGGCGGCGCAGCAGCACCGCGCAGCCATGGTGGTAGCCGATGGCCAGCAGCACGACCAGCAGCTTGGCGTGCATCCAGCCCGCACCCCGGCCGATGCCGTAACCGAGCCATAACCAGACTCCCAGCACCAGCGCCACAGCGGCGATGAGGGTGGTGAACCGAAGCAGCTTGCGCGCCATCAGCAGCAGCCGATCACGTTCCGCGATCGACTGCGGCGGCACCATCGCGAGGTTGACGAAGATCCTCGGCAGATAGAACAAACCGGCAAACCAGCTGGCCACGAAGACGATGTGGAAGGCCTTGACCCAAAGCATGGGCGCAAGTGTAAGCGCGGGAAAACTGGCGGGACGCAGCCGGCGGGGACAAAAAAACCCCGGCCGCTGCGGCCGGGGTGGGAAGCCTTTTTGCTGTCACACATCAAGGCGCCCGCTCAGGGAGGAAAAGCGGGGAGCGGCGGACCGCCCACCGGTAATCTAACAAAGCGGCCGCGCGGATTCAAGGCCGCAATGGCGTCCGCCCGGCCATTTCGCGCCGCAACACGCTCGATCCCGGCACAAATCGCCTGAAACTGTGCGGCACCGCTGCGGCATTGGGGCACAATTTTCTCCATGACACTGCACGCGCCCTATCCCAATGGCCGGCCGAGGCGGCTGCGCCGCGACGAATTCACCCGCAACCTGGTGCGTGAAAACGCGCTGACTGCGCACGACCTGATCTATCCCGTGTTCGTGCACGAGGGGCGGCAGCGGCGCGAGCCCGTCGCCTCCATGCCGGGCGTCGAGCGCCTCAGCCTCGACCTGCTGCTGCCGGTGGCCGCGCAATGCGTGGCGCTGGGCATCCCCGTGCTGGCGCTGTTCCCGGTGATCGATCCATCGCTCAAGACTCCGGATGGCCAGGAAGCGTGGAACGCAAAGGGCCTGGTGCCGCGGGTGGTGCGCGAGCTGAAACGTGAATTTCCCGGGTTAGGTGTCATGACCGACGTCGCCCTCGATCCGTTCACCAGCCACGGCCAGGATGGGCTGCTCGACGAGACCGGCTACATCCTGAACGACGAGACGGTGGCTGTGCTCGTGCGCCAGGCGCTGACCCAGGCCGAAGCGGGTGTCGACATCGTCGCGCCGTCGGACATGATGGATGGACGAATCGGCGCGGTGCGGTCCGCCCTCGAATCGGCCGGCCGGATCCACACCCGGATCATGGCGTACAGCGCAAAGTACGCGAGCGCTTTCTACGGCCCGTTCCGCGACGCGGTGGGCTCCGCCGGCAACCTGGGCAAGAGCGACAAGAAGGTCTACCAGATGGATCCCGGCAACAGCGACGAGGCCTTGCGTGAGGTCGCCATGGACATTGCCGAAGGCGCGGACATGGTGATGGTCAAGCCTGGCATGCCGTACCTCGACATCGTGCGGCGGGTGAAGGACGAATTCGGCGTGCCGACCTTCGCCTACCAGGTGAGCGGCGAATACGCGATGCTCAAGGCCGCGGCGCAGAACGGCTGGCTCGATCACGACGCCGTGATGATGGAGAGCCTGCTCGCGTTCAAGCGGGCCGGCGCGGACGGCGTGCTGACCTACTTCGCGCTCGATGCGGCGCGTAAGCTCAAGTCCTGAGCGACGCATGCACATCCTCGAATTCGCCGGCGGCACGTTGCGGTTTCTCGAGTCGGTGCCGGAGCAGGCCCCGCGCGAGGGATTCGTCTGGATCTATCTCGAGCGCGAATCGCTGCGCCTGCACCTGAGCACGCTGCAGCACGCGGCGCAGAGACTGGGAGGCTCGGCGCTGCTGGACCTGCACATCCAGGACATGGAAAACCGGGCCCACCCTTCCTACTACGACTACACGTCGATCTACGACCAGGTGGTGTTCCGCCGGCTCGCCACCAGCGAGGAAGTCGAGCACGAGATGCGAAGCGAAGGCACGCAGACCGACCCGCACAGCGCACTGCCTTCGTTCCAGCGCATTCGCACCCGCGCGGTCGGCTTCGTTGTCTTCGACCGCCTGCTGATCACGGTGCATACCGCCGGCTGCTATACGGCGCGCTCCTTCGTCGAGCGATATCTCTCCGATGCCGTCCAGAGCGACGGCCTGCATGCAAACGGCCGCAACCGCCTGCCGACCAGCCCGTCCGACCTCATGCTGCGCATGATCAACATCATGGTCGACAGCTACCTCGAGCTGCGCAAGCAACTGAGCGCCGAGATGGACGGCTGGCAGCACGACCTGCTGCGGCCGTCGGCCAGGCAGGCGAACTGGAATTCGCTGCTGGTCGCGCGGTCCGAACTGCACAAGCTCGAAGACCTGTGCGAGGAGCAGAACGACGCCATGCAGGAGTGGCTGGACGCCGCCCGCGAGCAGCCGCCGGCGGCGGTGGCGCAGACCGAGCACGACGGCCTGCTGGCGCGCGCTCGCGATGTCATCGAGCACATCCAGCGGGTCATCCACCACGTCCGTCGCATGGAACAGGGCGCCGAAAGCGCGGTGCAGATCCACTTCTCGGCGCAAAGCCATCGCACCAACGAGATCATGCGGGTGCTGACGGCGCTGGCGGCGGCGTTCCTGCCGCTGAACTTCATCACCGGCTTTTTCGGCATGAATTTCGAATTTCTGCCGCTGATTCACTCCGGCCCCGCGATGTGGACCGTCCTGCTGCTGATGGCCGGCATCGCCCTGGCGGTGCTGCTGGTGTTCTGGCGCAAGAGCTACCTGGCGCGCACGGCGCGGTAGCGAGGTCCCCACTGGCGCAGGCGACATGGCGCAAGGCATGAGCTACATCGGGTGCGCGGGCTGGAGCCTGCCGCGCGACATCCAGCACGCCTTCCCGGCCGAAGGCAGTCACCTGCAGCGCTATGCCGGCCGTCTCAACGGCGCCGAGATCAATTCCTCGTTCCACCGGCCCCACACCCGCGCCACCTACGAGCGTTGGGCCGCCGCCGTGCCGGCCGACTTCCGCTTCAGCGTCAAGTTGCCCAAGACGATCACGCATGTGGGCAAGCTCGCCGGAACCCACACCTTGCTCGATGACTTTCTCGGCCAGGCAGCGGGCCTGGGAGACCGCCTGGGCTGCCTGCTGGTGCAGCTGCCACCGAGCCTGGCCTTCCTCAGGACACGGCCGGCGGCTTCTTCGACGCGCTGCGCGCGCGCCATGCCGGTCCGCTGGCTCTTGAGCCGCGCCATGCCAGCTGGTTCACGTCGCAGGTCGATGACTGGCTGGCGGCGCGGCAAGTGGCCCGGGTGCTGGCCGATCCTGTGCGGCACGACGGCGGCCGGGCGCCCGGTGGTTTCGCCGAACGCATCTACCTGCGGCTGCACGGATCGCCGCGCATGTACTACTCCTCGTACCCGGATGACCTGCTGCGGGTGCTGGCACGACGAATCGCACTTGCCGTCAGCGAAGGGCGTGAGGTGTGGTGCCTGTTCGACAACACCGCGGGCAACGCCGCGGCCCACAACGCCATCGCGCTGCAACAGGCGTTGCAGGGAGACTGAACCGCTTCAGACGAAGGGCGGCGCGAGCTGTTCCGCCGCGAACACGCGCTGCACTGCCGGCCGCTCGAGCATCCGCTGCAGGTAAGGCCCGAGCAGGGGCCGCTCGCGCGCAGGCAACGTGTTGAAGTTGCGCGTCCAGCGGCACAGGGTGAAGACGTACGGATCGAGTGCGCTGTATCGCATGCCGCCGAACCAGGGCCCGCCATGGCGGGCCAGCTCGGCGTCGAGCATGTCCAGCAGCAGCCCGATCTTGTTTTCTGCCTGCGCCTTGACTTCGGCGCTGCCAGCCACATTGCCTTGCCGCAGCCAGCGCTCGGGATAGAAGTAGACGATCAGGCTGGCCTGCAGTGTGTTGGTCAGCCACATCAGCCACTGGTAGAACAACGCACGCTCCCAGCTTCCGACCGCAGGCGCAAGGCCCGCCGCGGGATGCATGTCGCACAGGTGCGCCGCGATGGCGGCTGTTTCGTACAGCACATGCTCGCCCTCCACCAGCACCGGGATCAGCCCGTTCGGATTGAGCTTGAGGAAGGCCGGTCGCTTGTGCGCGCCCGCGGCGCGGTCCACCAGCACCCGGCGATAGGGCACGCCGATTTCTTCCAGCAGGATGTGCGGCACCATGGCCGCCGTGCTCGGGAAATAGTGCAGCTCGATCATCGCGACGCGACTGCGTCCCGGGGGCCGTAGGGCGGGCGCTTCATCCGAGATGGCGGCGGAAATGGTCCAGCGTGCGCTCTCTTGCGGTCGCGGCCGCGCCGGCGTTCCACGACCCACGCTGGTCGCAGTTGAAGCCGTGCTGCGCGGCATAGACGTGCACCTCCACCTCGGGATGCGCTTTTTCGAAGGCCCGGACCGTGTCCAGCGGAATGTGCGCGTCCTGGTCGCCGAAGTGGGCCATCACCGGCACCCTGGGCTTGCGGGTAATCTCCGCAGGCTGCGTCATGCCGCTGCCGTAATACGGTGCCGCCGCCGACAAACCATCCAGCAAGCAGGCTGCGCGCCAGGTCAGCAGGCCGCCCCAGCAATAGCCGACGATGCCGACCTTGCCCGCCTGGGAAGCGTGCTTGATCGCTGCCTGGATGTCCTGCAGCACACCGGGGGCCGGCAGCGCTTCCACCGCCGCCTTCAGTTCATAGCCTGCCTTCATGTCTTCGGGCTGGTAGGCGATCTCGACGCCCTGCTTGACCCGATGAAAAGTAGCGGGAGCCACTGCCAGATAGCCGGCTGCCGCATAGCCGTCGGCCACCGAGCGGATATGCGAATTGACGCCGAAGATTTCCTGCAGCACCACGACCGCGCCCTTGGGCTTGCCAGCTGGCTGCGCCACGTACGCCGGAAAGCTGGATCCGTCCGCCGCCTTGAGATCGATGAAATTGCCCATGTCTGCTGCTCCTGTTGCTGTGAAAAAGGGTGACTGTAGTGCGCGTTCGACAAAATCGAGCCGGTCCTGGCCCCAGAAGATTTCGCCGTCGATGACGTAACTGGGCGCGCCGAACACCGATGCCGAGATGGCACGCTGCGTGTTCGCTTCGTATTGCCGCTGGACAGCGACGCCGCGCGCGGCCTCCATGCGGTCGGCCGACAGCCCGCATTCCTGCAGCAGCTGCAGCAGCACCGCGGCGTCCGCGATATTGCGCTCCTGGGCCCAGACCGCCGCGAAGATCGCGCTGCAAAGCCGCATTGCCGCGTCGCGACCGTCCTCATGGTCCGCCGCGATGATCAACCGCGCCGCGTCGTCCCCGGCGACCGGAAAAAACTTTGGCTGCAGATGCAGCGGCAGCTCCAGCCGTTTCGAATGACGGGCCAGTTCCACCAGCCGGTAGGCTTGCCGCTGCGGCGCGCGCTTGCCCAGCGGCAGCCCGCCGGACACCGCGAACACCTGGCCGAAGTCAGTCGGCAACAGGTTGACAGTCGCGCCCGCGGCCTGGGCCATCCGGGCGAAGCGCTCGTGCCCCAGGTAGGTCCAGGGGCTTTGCGGGGTGAAGTAGTAGTCGACGCTGCGTCCCATGGTGGTCTTCCTTGCATTCGCTTCGCCCCGGCGGGGATGTGCGCTGTAATGGCTGTTTGTAGCCTACCCGCCGACTTACTGCAGGAGACAGGTCTTGGAACAGATTCTTCTCGTCACCGGCGCCAGCCGGGGCATCGGCGCCGCCACCGCCTTGCTCGCGGCTCGCGCGGGCTGGGCCGTCGCCGTGAATTACAGCGCCAGCGCGCTTGCCGCCGATGAGGTG
The DNA here is from genome assembly GCA_043766965.1 of Ramlibacter sp. GTDB lineage: Bacteria > Pseudomonadota > Gammaproteobacteria > Burkholderiales > Burkholderiaceae_C > Ramlibacter. The sequence continues at coordinate 9,890 of JAYUHN010000184.1, forward strand.
GTCCGGCAGATCCGTGCGGACGGCGGCACCGCGATCAGCATCCAGGCGGACGTGGCCGACGAGCGCCAGGTGATGGCGATGTTCGAGCAGATCGACCGCGACCTGGGCCGGCTCAACGGTCTCGTGAACAATGCCGGCGTGGTCGACGTCACCGCCCGCGTCGACCAGATGAGCGTTGCGCGGCTGCGGCGCATGTTCGAAGTCAATGTGATCGGCAGCATGGTCTGCGCCCGGGAAGCGGTTCGCCGCATGAGCACCCGCCACGGCGGCAACGGCGGGGCGATCGTCAATCTCTCGAGTGCGGCTGCGCGTCTCGGCGCGCCCGGCCAGTATGTCGATTACGCCGCCGCCAAGGGCGCGATCGACGCTTTCACGATCGGCCTCGCGAAGGAGGTCGCAGCCGAGGGCATCCGCGTCAACGCGGTGCGCCCGGGCCTGATCGAGACCGATATCCATGCGTCCGGCGGCTTGCCCGACCGCGTTGCCCAACTCGCGCATCTGGTGCCGATGCAGCGCGGAGGCAGCGCCGAGGAGGTGGCGCAGGCGATCGTGTGGCTGCTGTCGCCGGCAGCGAGTTATACGACGATGTCGCTGCTCGACGTTTCGGGTGGACGCTGACGGCGCAATTCCGATCGCGGCCGGTTGCGGAGCCGGGTCCTTCCGCGGCTTTCCTGCCTTGGCGCCAGCTATTCCTTTTTTAGCAGCCTGATGACCTGGTTGCTGGTATTGCGCAGGCGCTGGGCCAGCAACTGGGTGATTTTCACCAGCAGCTTGGCCCCGACCGCGGGCTGGGTGTTGATCAGGCGCGCGACCCCGCTGCGGTCCAGCACCGCGGCTTCCACTTCGCTCAGCGCAATACAGCTGGCATAGCGCGGCTCGCCGTCGAGCATCGACATCTCGCCCAGCGAAGCGCCGTCTTTCACCACGGCCAGCCGGGTGGTGGCGCCCGGTTCCGTGGAATCGAGCTCCGCGCCGACCTTGCGTTTGACCACGTCCACCGTCCCGGACAGCAGCAGCATCATCCAGTCACTGGCATCGTCTTCGCCGATCAGCAGTTGCCCGGGCCGGGCGCGGACCCGCAGCATCACCGAGCCGAGGATGTCGGCCTCGGCCGGCGTGAAGTCCCGCATCAGCTGCGACTCCTGCAACAGCTGCGGCCAGCGCGACAACCGCTCGACCGGCCCGAGATTTTCGAGGCCGGCCTCGAGCAGCTGCTGCTCGATCTTTGTCACGGCACCTGCGCCAGCCACTGCGACAGTTCTTCGGCCGCCGCATCGACCGCGGCGGTGAGCGCCTTGACGCCACCCGACGCATCGGCAGTCGCGGCTGGCCGCTGGAGCACAACGTTGCGCTGCGCCAGCACCTTCTCACCGCCGGGCGTGCTCTCCAGCAGCGTCGCCCGCAAGCGCAGCAAGCCGACGCTGTGGGCCGGGCTGTCGAAAAAGTGTGAAAACTCCTCAAGCTCGATCCGCAACGAGCGAGGCAGCGCACCCGCGGTACGGGCCAGTGCCGCCCCCTCGCCGGGATTGAGCACGACGCGGTCGCGCCCGATCTGCTCGCGCAGCCGCTGTCGCACCAGCTGCGGAGGCGGGGCGCTCCAGCGGGCCTGCGCATAGGGCCGCAGCTGGTGGTCGTCGGCGTATCCGAGCCGATAAAGCACCGCCGTCCCATCCAGCGCGCCCGCCCCTTCCACGTCCGCCAGCACCAGCGCCGGGCGAGTCGGCTGCTGCGGCGCCGCGGAGGTCACCTGTCCCGGACCGAAGTCATACAACGAGGCGCGGACCGGCTTGTCGACGAAGCTGGAACAGCCCCCGAGTGCGGCGATCAGGATCGCGCCGAAGACGACTGCGCGTCGTTGGGAAGACGGCTGTCGGCGCGCCGTTGGCAATGTCGGATTGACAGGGGATTGTTGCTTCATCGGCTGGCTCCTGGCGGCGTGAAGCCCGTCTCGCCGGGGCCGGGCTGGGAGGGCCCTGAACCGAAGATCAGGGACTGCGGGTTATCGTTGATGCCGGTCACGGCGCGACTGAGCTGGCGCACCGCGCGCGACGTGTCTTCAGTGACGCGGTTGACGCGCGGGAGCGTCGCCGCGTTGAAGGAATCGGCCGCGTGCGACAGTCCCTCGGCGCCTTGGGCCAGCCGGTCGACCGGACCGTCTTTGGCGTTCAGCCGCTGCGCGGTCTTGCCGATTTCCGAAACCGCGGTCTTGGCCGCGTCCGAGGTGCCGCGCAGGGACGTGAGGGTGGCATCCGCGTTCTTGACGAAAGCCGGCAGATTCAGTTTGTCGGGTCCGAACTGCGCATTCATCAATGCGGTCATGCTGGTGGACAACTGGCTGACGCTGGCCGCCGCCTGCCCGACGTTGTCCAGCGCCGAGGCCAGTCGCTTCTGGTTCGGATCGGCCAGCACCTGGTTGATTTTCGCCGTCGCCTGCTCGACCTGGTCGAGAATCTTTTCGCCCTTGTCCTGCAGCTTGGCCAGGAACCCGGGCCGCAGGGGAATGCGTGGAGGAGCATCGTCATTGGGCAGCAGGCGCGGCGACGGCTTGCCGCTGTCGTCGAGCTGCACGAAAGCAAGGCCGGTCACTCCCTGGAAAGCCAGGGTGGCGAAGGTCTCGGCGGTGATCGGTGCGGCGCTGTCCACCTGCAGCCGCACCAGCACGTTGCCGGGCGTCTTGCGGTCGAAGCCGATGGTGTCGACCTTGCCGACGTCGACGCCGCGGTAACGCACCGGCGCCTGCGCCGCCAGGCCGGTGACCGTCTCGCGCGTCGAGATCTCGTAGACGTCCCGCTGGCCGGTGTCGCGGGTGAGCCAGGCGGCGAGCGCCAGCAGCAGCGCGCTGAGCAGCACCACGAAGATGCCGGCCGCCAGGGCGTGGGCTTTGTTTTCCATGTCTGTGCCTTTCCAGTCCTAAATGGCGAACGGGTATTCGCGCAGCAGTTCCATCGCCCGCTGGCCGCGCGGGCCGAGAAAGAAGTCGAGGATGAAGGGATGGTGGTATGCGATCACATCCTTCGGCGCGGCCGCGATCACGACCCGGCGATCGGCCAGCACGGCGATGCGCGTGGACAGTTCGAACAGCGTGTCCAGGTCGTGCGTCACCATGATCACGGTGAGCTCCAGGTCACGGTGCAGCGAGCGCAGCAACGTGACGAAGCCGTCGGAGCTGTCCGGATCGAGCCCCGCCGTCGGCTCGTCCAGCAACAGCAGCGGCGGGTCCATGATCAAGGCGCGCGCCAGCGCCACCCGCTTGATCATGCCGCCCGACAGATCGGCCGGCATGCGGTAGGCGTCCTCGGGCTTCAGGCCGACCATCTGCAGCTTGACCATCGCCGCTTCGCGGATGAGCGCCGGCTTGAGCGTCCTGAGCTCGCGCAACGGAAAGGCGACGTTCTCCAGCACGCTGAAGGCGGAGAACAGCGCCCCATGCTGGAACAGCATGCCGACGCGACTCGCCGCGCCCTTGCGCCCGAGCTGCGACAGCAGCTGGCCAAGCACCTTGATCTCTCCCTTGGTCGGAGTTTCCAGTCCCAGGATCTGCCGCAGCAGGACGGTCTTGCCGGTGCCCGAACCGCCCACCAGCGACAGCACTTCGCCGCGCTCCACCGTGAGGTCGAGGTCTTCGTGCACGACAAAGCGCCGCTCGGGGCTGGTGAAGACAGTCGACAACTTGCTGATCTCCACCATCGGGGCCGCCGGAGAAGCCGGGATATCCGGCGCGGGCCTGGTGGCAAGCAGCGGCTCGGCCATCAGATCCCCACTTCCTTGAACAGCACGGCGAACAGCGCATCGACCAGGATCACCACCGTGATCGAGGTCACCACCGACGAGGTGGTGCCGCGCCCCAGGCTCTCGGTGTTGGGCTTGACCTTGAGGCCGAAGTAGCAGCCGATCAGCGCGATGAGAATGCCGAACACCGCCGACTTGGCCATCGCCAGCCACAGGTTCGACAGCGGCACCGCGCGCGGCAGCGCCGACAGGAAGTAGGCGGGCGAAATGTCGAGCGCCAGGTCGGCCGCGATCATGCCGCCGAACAGCGCCGCCATCGAGGTCCACATGCTGATCAGCGGCATGGCGATGGCCAGCGCCAGCACGCGCGGCATCACCAGCCGAAAGCCGTGCGGGATGCCCATCACGCGCATGGCGTCGAGCTCTTCGGTGACGCGCATGACGCCGATCTGCGCCGTGATGGCCGAGCCCGAACGCCCGGCGATCAGCACTGCCGCCAGCACCGGCCCGAGTTCGCGGATCAGCGACAGCCCGAGGATGTTGACGATGAAGGTCTCGGCGCCGAAGTTGCGCAGCTGGTTGGACGTGAGGTAGGCCAGCACGATGCCGATGAGCAGCCCGACCAGCGCGGTGATCGGCAGCGCGCTGGTGCCGAACTGGTAGAGCTGGCCCGAGAAGTCGCGCCACGGCGCGCGGTGGGGCGCGCGGATCAGCTGTCCGATGTCGAGCACCAGCTGGCCGATGAGGCGCAGAAAATCGCGCGCCACGAACATGAT
>JAYUHN010000185.1:0-5409 GCA_043766965.1 Ramlibacter sp.
CTCGGCAATTTGAGGCGGTGGGCCTGGCGCGCAGGCACTGGAGCACGGCCTCACCGATCCGGGCGATCTTCCGGGCCGCCTTCGAATCCGCTGGCTTACCGTACTTCAATCCTCACAGCTTCAGGACCACCCTCGTCCAGCTTGGGCAGACCATGTGCCGGGACGCCGAGCAATTCAAGGCATGGAGCCAGAACCTCGGCCACGAGGGCGTGCTGACCACGTTCTTGAGCTACGGCGCCGTCGCGCCACGCCGGCAGGGGCAGATCATCCAGACGCTGGGGACGAGCAATGTCCAGTCGCGAGGAGGTGCGGAGGTTGTCGCGCAGGCGGTAGTTGACGCCATGCGCGGCGCGGGGATGCTCGCCGGCCAGGAGTGACATACGTCTCGTTGGATCCTTGATCTAAGATTCGAAATGACCAAGACCAGCATGTCCCAGGCCACCGCAGCCCACAACCTGCTGCAAGCCATTCGCCAGCGCATTGTGGACGGCAATGGGCCATTCCACGGGTACTCGGCCGCAGCCGCGGCGGCTGGCTACACCACAAATGCCAAAGATGCGGGTCGCGCAATGGGGCAGGTCACGTCGCGCATCGACCTAGCTGCGTTCTACGCTGGTCTACCCATGTTGGCTGTGCACTGGGTGCGCAATCCGGACGGCAAGGTCAATCCGGCGTCCTTCCCAGGTACGTGGGCGCCATACAAGGAAGAAATCGAGAGCGTCGCCTACTCGCACGTATGGACCGCCGAAGACGTCGACAAAGTGCTGGCGAAGATGCACAGCACGCTCGACGCGAACGAAGGCGCTATAACGCTATGGAAGTACGTGGAGAGCCGTCGCTTGGACACCCCTGGCTTTGTGGAACACTACCTGCACAGAGCGCTGTGATCCTAAGCACCCCCTCCTGGTCCCGCCGCGACAACTGCCTTGAGGCCTACGCTTGTGAGAATTGGCGCTGGTAGCGGGGCGCCAGCGTCGCCATCGATCCCCGATTGCCCCACTTTTGCCCCATTGAAAGAAAAAAGGACTTGGCGTTGCCGCTAAGTCCTTGATCTGACTGGAGAAATTGGTAGGCGCGATTGGACTCGAACCAACGACCCCCACCATGTCAAGGTGGTGCTCTAACCAGCTGAGCTACGCGCCTAGAGTTCGTCCGAGCCCTCGATGATAGCAGACACGCCGCTGCGGCCACCCCCGCGCTAGCGCCGCCGCGCCGACCGCACGCCCCGCACGTCGGCCACCACGCCGAGCACCTGGTGCAACCGGGCGGAATCCGCCACTTCGACTGTGAATGTCATCCACGCGGTTCCTTTCACCGACTCGGTCTGCACGCCGATCACGTTCATTCTTTCCCTGGCGAACACTTCCGAGATGTCGCGCAGCAGGCCCTGGCGGTCCGCGGCTTCCACCGACACGTCGACTGGGTAAACAGCGGCGGCGTCGCCGTCCGTCCGTCCCCATTCGACATCGATCACACGTTCGGAACTGCGCGCGGCCAGCTCCCGGAAATTGCTGCAGTCGGTGCGGTGGATGCTCACCCCTTTGCCGCGCGTGACGAAGCCGCCGATCGCGTCCGGCGGTGCCGGCTTGCAACAGCGCGCCAACTGCGTCATCAGCGAATCGACGCCGACCACCAGCACGCCGCCCTTCGGCGTCCTGCCGGCATTGCGCGCCTTTTTCAGCAACAGAAAATCGTCCGGCTCCAGCGGCAATTGGGGCGGGCGCAACAGGTTCTCGATGTTGCGCAGCGAAAACTCGTCCTTCCCGACCACGGCGAAAAGGTCCTCGGCCGACTTGAAGCCCAGCTGCGACGCCAGGTCCTCCAGCTTTATCGCTGTCCTGCCTTCGCGCTGCAGCAGTTTCTCCACCAGCTCGCGGCCGCGGGCGATGGTCTCGTGCTTCACCTGCTCGTTGAACCAGGCCCGTACCTTGGCTTTGCCGCGGTGGCTGGCGAGAAAACCGAGCTCCGCAGTCAGCCAGTCGCGCGACGGACCGCCCTCCTTCACCGCCGTGATTTCCACCGTCTGGCCGTTTTGCAGCGGCGTATTCAGCGGCACCTGGACGCCGTCCACGCGCGCGCCGCGGCAGCGGTGGCCGAGGCTGGTGTGCACCGTGTAGGCGAAGTCGACCGGTGTTGCGCCCTGCGGCAGTTCCACGATGGCCGCATCCGGCGTCAGCACGTAGATGCGGTCTTCGAACAGGCCGGCGCCGGCGCCGGCCAGGTCGCGCTCCCAGGCCAGCAGCTGGCGCAGGACGGCGATCTTGGCGTCGTAGGCGCCGCTCGCCGAGACCCCGCCGTAACCCTTGCTGCCGGCCTCCTTGTAGGCCCAGTGCGCGGCCACACCGTGCTCGGCATGATCGTGCATCGTCGAAGTCCGGATCTGGATCTCGATCGGCCGGCCCCGGTCGTCGCGCACCACGGTGTGCAGGGACTGGTAGCCGTTCGGCTTGGGCCGCGCGATGTAGTCGTCGAATTCGGAGCCGATCGCGTCGAACTGGTCGTGCACCCACGACAGCACGGCATAGCAGTCCTTGACCTCGGGCACGATCACGCGCAGGGCACGCACGTCGAACACCTGCTCGAAGTCAAGCGACTTGCCGCGCATCTTCTTGACGATGCTGTAGATATGCTTGGGGCGCCCATGCACCTGGGCGCGGATGCCCTGCGTATTGAGCTGCTCTTCGAGCCCGGCGCGCAGCTGCTCCACATAGCCTTCCCGCTCGGTCCGCTTCTGGTCAAGCAGGCGCGCCACCTGCTGGTAGGTTTCCGGCTCGATGAAGCGGAAGGCCAGGTCTTCCATCTCCCACTTGACCTGCCAGATGCCCAGGCGGCTGGCCAGCGGCGCGAAGACGTTCAGCGCTTCGCGCGCCACCGACGGCGGCACCGGCGTCTTGTGGGCGGCATGAAATCGCAACGTCTGCAGCCGGGACGCCAGCCGCAGCATCACAACGCGCAGGTCGCGCGAGAACGCGAGCAGCATCTTGCGCACGTTCTCGGTCTGCAGCTTCGGGGCGTCCACCGGGCGCCCGGCATCTTCAGCCTCACGGGTCTGTTGCTGCACCTTCACCAGCTTGGTGGTTTCCACGGCCAGTGCGGCGTAGTTGTCGCCGAAAGCTTTGGCGATCACCTCCTGCGGCTTGTTCAGGTGGCTGCTTGCATAGACCAGGTAGCTGGCTGCCTGCATCGCCTCCGAGCCGCCCATCGAGCTGAGAATGCGCGCGACGGCATCCGCATGGGCCAGCGTGTTTTCGCCGGTGTCCAGAGTCTCGCCGGCAATGAAGGGCAACGCGAACGCACGCGCGCGCACCAGCGCATCGGCCTGCGCCGGCAGGTCCTGCTCGGTTGCCGCGATCAGCTCGGGGACCTGGCCCTGCTCAGGACGCGCCGCCGCCAGGCTTTTCATCGAAACTCGATTCGTCCCCCAGCAGGAACGAAGCGACCACCTCGACCTGCCCGGGATCCACAAAAGTAGGCGCGTGTCCGACGCCCTCGAATTCCACCAGCGTTGCCTTAGGACCCCGCTGCGTCATCGCCTGGGCAGTCACCGCCGACAGCAGGTCGGACTGCGCGCCCCGGGTCAACAGCGTGCGCGCCTTCACGTTGTCGTAGAGCTGCCAGAGCGCCGCCTGGCCTTGCATCGCCGACTCTTCGTTGAGTGTGCGGAACGGAACCGCGATCGCCGGGTCGTAGTGCAGCGTGTAGCCGCCGTCGGCCAGTGGCTTGACCATCGCCTGCGATAGCGCAAGCCACTGCTGCGGCGTGTGCGGACCGAAGCTGGTCGAAATCGCCCACATCGCGTCGGCCGCCTGCTGCTCGGATTCGAAGCGGCCGGTCTGGCCCAGGTACGTGCCGATGCGGGCCAGTGCCTGCCACTGGATCGCCGGCCCCACGTCGTTGAGCACCAGCCGCCGGACCGGCACCGGCACGGGCAGCTGCGGCGTCCCGCAGATCGCCATGCCGATCAGGCCACCCATGCTGGTGCCGACCCAGTCGAGCGTCACGAGAGGCGCCTGCCGCTGCAATTGCGCCAGCAGCGCGAGCATGTCGCCCACGTACGTCGGGATCTGGTAGCCCATCGGGTCCTTGAGCCAGTCGCTGCGGCCGCGGCCGACGACGTCCGGACAGACCACCCGCAGCCCGCCGGCTGAGCGCTCGACCAAGGCCCGGGCCAGCACGTCGAAGTCCCGGCCCTGGCGCGACAACCCGTGGACGCACAACACGGCATGCGGGGCTGCCGGTTCTCCCCACTGCCAGAACGCCATGCGATGGCCGCCCGAAGAATCGGGACAATGGACGTGGTCGAGCGAGGGTTCTGCCATGAAAATCAAAAAAATCGCATACTGTGCGGCAGCGCTTTGTTCCTGTTCTCACCCGATCCTAAATGAATACGGAGACCCCCATGCTCAACGGCAAGATCGCCCTCGTCACCGGCTCGACCAGCGGAATCGGCCTGGGCATCGCCAAGGCGCTCGCGCGCCAGGGCGCCAACATCGTGATGAATGGATTCGGCGACGTCGACGGTCCGCGAGCGGAAGTCGAGGCGCTCGGCGTGAAGACGGCGTACCACGGGGCCGACATGAGCAAGCCGGCCGAGATCGAAGAGATGATGAAGTTCGCCGTGGCCAAGTTCGGCCGGGTCGACGTCCTGGTCAACAACGCGGGCATCCAGCACGTGGCGAACGTCGAGGACTTTCCGGTCGAGCGCTGGGATGCCATCATCGCGATCAACCTGAGCAGCGCGTTCCACACCACGCGGCTGGCCCTTCCCGCGATGCGGGCCGCCAACTGGGGCCGGATCATCAACATCGCCTCGACCCACGGCCTGGTGGCATCGCCCCAGAAGTCGGCGTATGTCGCCTCCAAGCACGCGATCGTCGGCTTCACCAAGACCGTGGCGCTGGAAACCGCGACCACCGGCGTCACCTGCAACGCCATCTGCCCGGGCTGGGTGCTGACGCCGCTGGTGCAAAAGCAGATCGACGCGCGCGCCGCGAAGGAAGGCATTTCCATCGAACGGGCCAAGCGCGATCTGCTGGCGGAGAAGGAGCCTTCGCTGCAGTTCACGACGCCCGAGGAACTGGGGGAACTGGCGGTTTTCTTCTGCTCGGACGCCGCCAACAACGTGCGTGGCGTGGCCTGGAACATGGACGGCGGCTGGGCCGCGCAGTAGCGCGGCGAAGCTGCAACTGCGCTAGCGCAGCTGCACCGAGCCACTCACGGTCACGATGACCGAGCTCTTGCCGGCCTCGACCGGCAACGGTGCGTCGGACTGTGCAGCCTTCATTTCCAGCGCCATGGTGCGCGGCCGCGGATAGCCCTGGTCGTTGCTGTTGACGGAGACTTCACGCAGCGTGTAGCCGGAGAATCCGAATCCCCTGGCCAACTCGCTTGCCTTGGCCTTGAAGCGCT
>JAYUHN010000186.1:0-1990 GCA_043766965.1 Ramlibacter sp.
GATGTGCCACTGGCGGCCGGCTTGGCCGGGTCCGGCACGCCCGCTTTGGATGCACGGGCCGCGGCTGCGGGTGCCGCCTGCTGCAGCACCGCATTGCAATCGGCATCCTTGCCTTGGCCGGAGTCCACCGTCGTTAACAGCCCCAGCAAGGGATTGATCGCGCCCAGCGCAAGGGCCAACCCGGCTTTGCCGGTGAGCGTCGCTTTGTCGATCCCCGCTGTCGGCTTGGCAAACGTGCCCCCCACCTTCAACGGCGAGCGGAAAGTGAGGATGCTGGTGTGCTTGGGGAACGCCCGCAAGCTCAGGTCCATCGTCTCGGCGGCCAGGCTGACAACGCCGCTGCCGTAAAAGACCACGTCGGAAGCATCGAGCACGATGGTGCGGCTCTTCATGACGCCGTTGGTGACGTCGAACGCGGCGGCGGCGCAGCGCAGCTGGCTGTTGCGATCGCCCGTCAGCAAGGTCTTGAGGATGCCCGCGCCATCGAGTTCGGCGAATTCGAGCAGCAGGCTGCTGATTTGGCCCTTGCCCATGACCAGCGCGAAGTTGCCCGACGACGTCGCAAGCATCTGCGCGGTCGAATTGCCACGCCCCTGCAAGTCGATCGCGCCCTGGATCTTCCCCAGGCTGGCCTTGGTGATCTTGGCGGTGGGGAACAGCCGGTTCAATTCCAGCGCACGGGCCTCGAGCTTGACCTCCGCGATCGCGGGATTGCTGTTGCCGTCGATGCGCATCCGGCCTGTCAGGTCGCCCCCGGCAACACCCAGGTCCATCTGCTCCAGCCGCAGTACGCCGTCCTTGAGCAACACATGCACACTCATCCGGTCCAGAGGCAACTGCCGGACGTTCGTGACGCGCGCGGCCGCAAACTGCACGTCCGCATTCATGGCCTTCAGACGGGCCAGATCGAGCGAGGCGGTCGGCAAGACCTTGCCAGGGTCACGTGTCAGCCGGGCCTTCTGCTGCGCTGTCGCGGGGACGGCCGCCTCCGCGACAGGAGCTGCGCCGGCACTGCGCGGCTGCTCAGGCAAGCCGACCAGCGGCGCCAGGTCATCGAAATCCAGGGCACGGGACTGCAGTTTTCCCGTCAGGAGCCCCACCGGCTGCGAGCGATCGTAGGCGAGTTGCCCGCTCAGGTCGGAGTTGCCGAGTTTGCCGTTGATCTGGCCGACAGTCCAGACGTCGCCATGCTTCTCCAGCCGGGCATTCAATTCGTACCTGGGCGTCTCAGGCAACACGACACCGAGCAGCTTGTACAACTCGGAGAGGTTGTTGCCCTTGATGGTGAATGTGGTTTTGGCGCCGTCGAGGTCGGTCAGGCTGTCCACGGTGCCCGACGCCTTCAGGGTCGTATGAGCCGCCGACGCGGTGACGTCCAGCGGGAACGGGTGCTCTTGCGGGCCGCTCAGGTGCATTACGTTGCCGCCGCGACCCTGCGCCGTGAAAGGCTGGTTTTGCCACATGCCGGTCGCGCGAAAGGACAGCGGCAGCTGGTTGTCGGCGGAACGGTTGTCCATGGCGAACTGCGTGCGGATGTCCGCCCCGTGCGCGCCCGAGATGAAGTGCAGCGCCCCCTCGTCGACCACCAACGCGCCGATCACGGGAATATTGCGCTTGTCGGAAGAGTCGCGGCCCAGCGCCCAGCTGCGCCGGCCATCCGCCTCCATCTGCAGCCCGAGCTGTGGTTTGCGCAACGTGACGAGCGGCAACTCGATCCGCCCACGCAGCAGCGGAAGCAGCTTGATATCCACTTCCGCCGCCTCGGCCTGGACCAGTTGCGAATCCTTGGCCCAATCCGGATTGGCGAACTGGACGCCGTCGGCAAGAACCCTGCTCGTCAGTCCCAGCTTGACGTCGAGCCGCCGGGTGATTTCAAAATGCCGACCGGTACGGTCGCTGACGTAGCGGTTCAGCGGCCCCCGCAGCAAGTCCCATGGAAAAAAGACGGCAAGCAGGACCAGCCCCAGCAACACGGCGGCCACAACCACCA
>JAYUHN010000187.1:0-14255 GCA_043766965.1 Ramlibacter sp.
GTTCGGCAACACGATTGCCGTCGACCAGCACCTGCAGATCAGCCGGATGCGGGCGCTGGAGTTCGAGCGGCCGATGCTGCGCGCCACCAACACCGGGGCCACGGTGATCATCGACTACCACGGCAAGGTGACCCACTCGCTGGTCCGCTACACGCGTGCCGTGCTGACCGGCGACGTCGAAGGCCGCAATGGCGTCACGCCTTATGCCTGGTGGGTGTCCCGGGCCGGACTCTGGCCCTGGTGGCTGCTTTTCGGCGCGATCGGCGCCTGGTCGCTGTGGTCGCGGCGGCGCGGCGCCGGTGCGCACCCGTAAAATCCACGGTTTGCCCGCGCACCACCTTCCATGCTGACCTTCCAGCAGATCATCCTGACATTGCAGTCTTACTGGGACGCGCAAGGCTGCGCCCTGCTCCAGCCTTACGACATGGAAGTCGGCGCCGGCACTTCGCACACCGCGACCTTCCTGCGCGCGCTCGGTCCCGAGCCTTGGAAGGCGGCCTATGTGCAGCCCAGCCGCCGCCCGAAAGACGGCCGTTATGGCGAAAACCCGAACCGGCTGCAGCACTACTACCAGTACCAGGTGGTGCTGAAGCCGGCGCCGGCCGACATCCTGGAGTTGTACCTCGGCTCCCTGCGGGCGCTCGGATTCGACCTGAAGCGCAACGACATCCGGTTCGTCGAGGACGACTGGGAAAATCCGACGCTCGGCGCCTGGGGGCTGGGCTGGGAAGTCTGGCTCAATGGCATGGAGGTCACGCAGTTCACCTATTTCCAGCAGGTCGGCGGGATCGACTGCAAGCCGATCACCGGCGAGATCACCTATGGGCTGGAACGGCTGGCGATGTACCTGCAGGGCGTCGACAACGTCTACGACCTGAAGTGGACGGGTGGCGGGTCAGCGCCGGGCCGCTCCCAAGCTGACCCAGCCCCCTTGGGGGGCAGGGAGCTACACGAAGTGAGCGACCGTGGGGGCGCATTGACGTATGGCGACGTGTACCTGCAAAACGAGAAGGAACAGTCCGCGTACAACTTCGAGCACAGCGACGCGGAGTTCCTGTTCACCGCTTTCAGCGCGCACGAGAAGCAGGCGAAATATCTGGTGGAGCAGCAGCTCGCCCTACCCGCGTACGAGCAGGTGTTGAAAGCCGCGCACAGCTTCAACCTGCTCGATGCCCGCGGCGCCATCAGCGTGACCGAGCGCGCAGCGTACATCGGGCGAATCCGCAACCTGGCGCGAAGTGTGGCCCAGAGTTACTACGACAGTCGCGAACGCCTTGGCTTTCCGATGGCGCCGCGCGAATGGGTGGCGCGGATGCAGAAGAAGGCTGCGTGAGCATGGCAACGACGCAAAGCCTGCTGGTCGAATTGTTCGTGGAAGAGCTGCCGCCCAAGGCGTTGAGGAAGTTGGGGGAGGCGTTCGGAAAACGCCTGTTTGATGAGTTGGTCAGCACGCGGTTTGTAGAACCCGAGCAAGAGGCAAATGTCCAAGGGTTCGCCAGTCCGCGGCGGTTGGCGGTTTTTATTCCTGAGGTCCGTGGCAGTACGCCTGACACAAATGAGATGCGTAAGCTGATGCCGAAGAAAGTCGCTTTCGACGCAGACAATCAGCCAACCAAGGCGTTGCTCAAGAAGCTTGAAGCCCAGGGGTACCCCTCGGGTACGGTGCCGACCGAAGACCTGGTTGTCCAGGGCGAAGACGTGTTGCTCCACCGCGCTGTTCCTGGTCGACAATTGGCCCCCGCCCTGCAGACCGCCCTGGATGCCGCAATCAAGGCGCTGCCGATCCCGAAGGTCATGACCTACCAGCTTGCCGATGGCTGGAGCGACGTGAAGTTTGTGCGGCCGGCTCATTCGCTGGTGGCATTGCACGGCAGTGACGTCGTCGCTATCGAGGCGCTCGGATTGAAGGCGGGCACCACGACCCGCGGCCACCGCTTCGAAGCCGCCGTTGATCCGATCCGTCTGGTCGACGCGGACAGCTACGCTGCGACGCTCAGAAACGACGGCGCCGTGATCGCCGGCTTCGAGGTCCGCCGCGCCGAGATTGCGCGTCAGCTGGCAGCGGCTGCCGCGACGGTGGGCGGCGGAGCCCGGCCCATCGACGACGCCGACCTGCTGGACGAAGTGACCGGGCTGGTCGAGTGGCCGAACGTGCTGGTCTGCCAGTTCGACACCGAGTTTCTCGAAGTGCCGCAGGAATGCCTGATTCTCACGATGAAGGCCAATCAGAAATATTTCCCGCTGCTGGCAGCCGATGGCAAGCTCACCAACCGCTTTCTCGTCGTCAGCAACATCCGCCCGGAGGATCCGAGTGCCGTCATCCAGGGCAACGAGCGCGTGGTGCGCCCGCGGCTCGCCGATGCCAAATTCTTCTTCGACCAGGACCGCAAGAAGCCGCTGGCTTCGCGCGTGCCGCAGCTGGCGAAGGTGGTCTATCACAACAAGCTGGGCACCCAGGGCGAGCGCACCGAGCGGGTGCGGAAGCTCGCGCAGGTGATCGGCGCGCAACTCGGCAGCGACGAACTCGCCAACCGCGCCGGCCAGGCCGCAATGCTGGCCAAGGCCGACCTGGTGACCGACATGGTCGGCGAGTTTCCGGAACTGCAGGGCACGATGGGACGCTATTACGCGCTGCACGACAAGCTGCCGGTCGAGGTCGCGGACGCCATCGAGGACCACTACAAGCCGCGTTTCGCCGGGGACACCCTGCCGCGCGGCCGCACCGGCGTGGTCGTTGCGCTTGCGGACAAGCTTGAAACGCTGGCGGGGATGTTCTCGATCGGCCAGCTGCCGACCGGCGACAAGGATCCGTTCGCGCTGCGACGCCATGCGCTGGGCGTGGTGCGGATGCTGATGGAAAAGGAATTGCCGCTGTCGCTCGATGCCTTGGTCGGGGAGGCGGTAGCGCTTTTCCCCGCAGCCGCGCCCGGCACATTGGGGTTGCTGTCGCCCTTTCTGCTGGATCGCCTGGCCGGGCTGCTGCGCGAGCAGGGTTACAGCGCGCAGGAGGTGGATGCCGTGGTCGCGCCCGGTCCGCAACATCTGGGCGACATTCCGAAGCGCCTCGCCGCGGTCCGCGCCTTCGTCGCGCTGCCTGAGGCCCTGGCATTAGCCGCGGCCAACAAGCGCATCGCCAACATCCTGAAGAAGGCGGACAAGGCCGACGCCCATGTCAGCGAAGTCCTGCTCAAGGAGCCGGCAGAGCAGGCGCTGCATGCGGCAATGAAAGACATCGCCCCGCGCGCCGCCGCGCAATTCGATGCCGGAGACTACACGGGTTCGCTGCGCACGCTGGCGGCGTTACGCGGACCGGTCGATGCATTTTTCGACGGCGTGATGGTCAATGCCGAACAGGCCGATCTGCGGCTGAACCGCCTTGGCCTGTTGGCGACGCTGCATCTTGCGATGAATCGCGTCGCCGATCTCTCAAGGCTGGCGGCGTAAGGAGTGTCCGCATGAAACTCGTCATCCTCGACCGCGACGGCACCATCAACGCCGACAGCGACGAATTCATCAAGTCGCCCGAGGAATGGCTGCCCCTGCCCGGCGCGCTGGAAGCGATCGCGCGTCTGAACCACGCCGGCTGGCATTGCGTGATCGCGTCCAACCAGTCGGGGCTGGGCCGGGGCTTGTTCGACGTCGCCTCGCTCAACGCAATCCATACCAAGATGCACAAGATGGTCGCGGCGCAGGGCGGCCGCATCGATGCGGTGTTCTTCTGCCCGCACACGGCGGAAGACGGCTGCCTGTGCCGCAAGCCGCTGCCGGGGCTGTTCGAGCAGATCGGCGAGCGCTTCGGCATCGAGCTGAAAGGGACCCCCGTGGTCGGCGACGGGCTGCGCGACCTGCAGGCCGGCGTGCTGGTCGGCTGCGAACCGCACATGCTGCTGACGGGCAAAGGGGCGCCGCTGCGCGGGTTACCGCTGCCAGAGCCTTTCCCCCCCGGAACGAGGGTGCACCAAGATCTTGGCGCCTTTGCCGACTGGCTGATCGCGCGGCACGCGATCGTGAAAACCGCGCTTGCCTGAACCCGCCGCCGCTGAATCCATGGCCCTGCTGCGATCGCTTCTTCATGCGCTGTGGATGCTGGTCACGGTGATCCCGTGGGGCATCTGGATGGTGACCGCATCGCTGTGGAGCAACGGCGAGCAGATGTTCTGGAAGGCCGCGCGCTGGCTCAGCTGGCAGATCGACGGCGCGCGCATCCTCTGCGGCATCGAAGTGCGGATCACCGGCATGGAGAACCTGCCGACCGGCAAGACCAGCCCGGCCATCCTGCTGGTCAAGCACCAGTCCACGTTCGAGACCTTCCTGATGCCGGCGATCATGCCGCATCCGCTGGCCTACGTTTTCAAGAAAGAGCTGATCTACATCCCGTTCTTCGGTTGGGCGATCGGCCGCATGGACATGATCCACATCGACCGCAGCCAGCGGGCCCAGGCTTTCAACAAGGTGGTCGAGCAAGGCAAGCGGCTGCTGGCGCAGGGGATCTGGGTGATCATGTTCCCCGAAGGCACGCGGATTCCACGCGGCCAGAAGGGCACCTACAAGATCGGGGGAACCCGGCTCGCGGTGGAGACCGGCGCGCCGGTCATTCCGATCGCCGTCACGTCGGCCAAAGTGTGGCCGCGCAAGGCGTTCATCAAGCGCCCGGGCATCGTCGACGTTTCGATCGGCAAACCGATCCCCAGCGAAGGCCGCAAGCCGGACGAATTGATGCGTGAGGTGGAGGCGTGGATTGAAGGCGAAATGCATCGGCTGGATCCGCTGGCTTACGTCGAAAAAAAGTAAACTTGCATCTCATGCACCGGTTGCTCCAGTTCACGCTCGATTTTTTTGAAACCACCGGGGTGGCGCCCGACCCGGCCCCCGTCGAAAAAGTCAGGCGCGTCCCGCGAGGGCAGCCGGCTGCTCCTGTTGCGGCCGAGCTTGAAGCGCTGCCGTTCGACCAGGTGATGACACCCGCGACGTTCCGGCACCCGCAAGCGAACCGCGAGGCGATGCTCGCGGCCACGGTGGTGGCGTACCATTTTCGGCGTGCCCGCCGGCGCAACATCGGGTTCACCGTCGGGCCCGAGGGGCTGACCGTCACGTCGCCGAAGTGGGTGCCGTTGTATGAGGTCGACGCGGCCGTGAAGAGCAAGTCCGCGTGGATCCTGCGCAAGCTCGATGAGGCGAACGAGCGGCGCCAGCGGATCGAGTCGGCCCGCATCGACTGGAAGGACGGCGCAGCTTTTCCGTTCCTCGGCGAGCAGGTGATCGTGGTTCTCGATCCCCGCCATGGGTTCGACGAAGCCGGCGCCGCGCTGCACACCGACGAGACCACGCTGCCCGGCGTCGTGCGCTCGACACTGCATGTGGGCCTGCCGCATACAGCGTCCTCCAGGCAGATCCGCGATGCGGTGCAGGCGTGGTTGATGCGCCAGGCCAAGCGGCTGTTCGAGGAGCGTCTCGATCACTATGCGCCGCAGCTCGGCGTGCGATGGCGCAAGCTCAGTCTGAGCAGTGCGGGCACGCGCTGGGGCACGGCGCATGCGGATGGCTCGATCCGCCTGAACTGGCGGCTGATCCACTTCCGGCTGCCGGTGGTCGACTATGTGGTGGCGCACGAACTCAGCCACCTGCGCGTGATGGACCACAGTCCGCGCTTCTGGGACACGGTGGGTATCGTGGTCCCCGATTACGCGCAGTTGCGCGGCCAGCTGAAGGAAGAAGCCCTGCCCGCGTGGTGAGCCGCCGGTGCCGGCGCGGCGCCGACATACACTCGAACCGTCCGGCTGGCAGCCAGCGGCCACAAAGGGAGAGGCGATGCAGGGCAGGCTGAGTCTGCGGGAAGGGGTGGTGGTGCTGATGGTGGCGGCCATCCTGCCGCTGTTCGCACTGTCGTTCTGGCTGGCGCTGCGGGAAACCCGGTCGGCCACCGAACTGGTGCAGTCGCAACTGAAATTCGCCGCAGCCCTGGTGGCGGCCAACCAGGACGGCAATGTCGAAGCGGCGCAGCAGCTGCTCGGCGCCGTGAGCGTCTTGCCGCAGCTGCAAGACGGCGGGCGCGATCGCTGCCAACGCTATTTCGAGGGGTTGCTCAAACGCTTCCCCGAATATTCCAATATCGGGCTGCTGCGACTGGACGGTCAGGTGGCGTGCCAGGGCAACGGCCGCCTGGCGGAAGCAAATGCAGCCGGCCAGGATTACTTCGGGGAAGCGGTCGCCAGGCGGCGCTTCGTGATGGGCGAAGCGATCGTCGGCCGCCTGCCTGGACTGCCGGTGATTCCATTCGCGGTTCCGGTGCTGCGCGACGGGGCAGTGACCAGCGTCGTGTTCGCCACGCTGAACATGGACAAGGCGTCGGCCGCGCTGGCCCGTATCGAACTCCCTGCGGGGGCCCGGGTGCTGGTGATCGACCGGCACGACCGGGTGCTGATGGAGCACCCGGCGCGCGCCGGCCGCTGGCCTTTGCGCTCGCTGGTGTCGGACCAGATGCAGCTGGCTTCCCACGGCGTGACCAGCGGCGTCGGCGAGGGTCGCGACGCGGAGGGGGAAATGCGTGTTTACGCCTACGCGCCCAGCCGCGGCCTCGGCAGCGAAGGTTTCATGGCCGTGCTGAGCATCGGCAAGGCGCAGATCGCCAGTGGCAGCTTGATCGCGCTGCGGCAGGAGTTGACCGTGCTGCTGCTGACGTTGCTGCTCGGTGTCGCGTGCGCATGGTGGGTCGGCGGCCGCGTGATCGTCCAGCCGGCCGGGGAAATCCTGCGCGCCGTACGGCGTCTGGAGTCGGGCGAGCTCGATGCGCGCATTCCGATGCAGGACGGCCGCCTGCGCGGCGAGTTCTCGCGGATCGCCAGCGCCTTCAACCTGATGGCGCTGGCGCTGCAGGTTCGCCAGCAGGACCGGGAGGCCGAGCTGGGGCGTAGCCACAGCGCCTACGCGGTGCTCGACCTGGTCCTGAACAGCATGCAGGACGCGCTGATCGCGGTGAATCCCGCCGGGGAATTCCTGATGTTCAACGAGGCGGCCGGCCGGCTGTTTCCGCTCAAGGGACCGCCCGCATTGCCGCACCAGTGGCCGCAGCTGTACGGGCTGTACCACCCGGATGGCACCACGTTCTACGGGGCCGGAGAACTGCCGGTGGCGCGGGCGCTGCGTGGCGAGACCGGCCGCCAGCTGCAGCTGCTGGTCCGCAATCCGCAGGTCCCGGCCGGCCGGTTGCTGCAGTGCAGCTACCAGCCGGTGCGCAGCGACGCAGGTATCAGCGGCGGGCTGCTGGTCTTCACCGACGTGACGGCGTTGCAGCGGCTGCAGGACGAGCAGGCATTCCAGTTCAGACAGCTGCGCGACACCCAGCTCAAGCTGATCGAGGCCCAGCGGGTCGGGCGCATCGGCAACTGGGAAGTGAACCTCGTGAACGGCCGCGGCTGGTGGTCCGACCAGGTCTACAAGCTGTTCGGGCTGCCGCCGGACCAGGTTTCGGGGTCGTTGCAGGATCTGCTGTCGCTGCTGCACCCGGACGACCGGGCTCGCCACGCAGCCGCGCGCGACCTGGCGACCAACCAGGGGCGGCCGATGAACGTCGAGTACCGGATCGTCCGGCCCGACGGCCAGGTGCTGTGGATGCACGACATCGCCGAGATGCGGCGCGGTGGCGATGGCCAGCCGGTCTGGTTCGGCGGCGTGGTGCAGGACATCACTGCACGCAAGCAGGCCGAGGCGGACCTGATCCTGCTGCGAAACGCGGTCGCGCGCCTGAACGACATCGTGCTGATCACCGAGGCGCACTCGACCCGCACGCCTCGCATCGTCTTCGTCAACGACGCGTTCGAGCGCCTCACCGGCTACTCGGCGCAGGAAGCGATCGGCAACTCTCCGCGCATGCTGCACGGACCGGGCACCGACTCCGGGGCGCTCGCGCGCATCGACGCGGCGATGGCCGCCTGGCAGCCGGTGCGCGAGGAATTGATCAACTACACCCGCGACGGCCGCGAGCTGTGGATGGAGGTCGACATCGTCCCGATGGCGGGCGAGAAGGGCGGCTTTACCCACTGGATCGCGGTTCAGCGTGACATCAGCGCCCGCAAGGAGGCCGAGCGCGCGCTGCTGGAAAGCGAGCGCGAACTCCAGCAATTCACCCGGATGTTGCAACGCGCGGCCGAGGCGGCGCAGGACATCACCAGCCGCAAATCGCTGCCGGAAACGCTGGGGGCCGTGGTGGACCAGTCGCGCCACGTCATCGGCGCCCACCAGTCGGTGGTAAGCCTCGCAGGGCGCGGAGACGGGACCGGACCTCTTTCGGCGTGTTCCGTTTCGGACCAGCACCAAGGCGACCGGCGGGAGTTGCCGGCCCCGGATCGCTCCTGCATCTACGCCGCGCTCTGCGAAACCGGCCGGCCGCTGCGCCTCGCGCACGACGAACTGATGCACCATCCCTGCCAACGCGACCTCGGCGACGTCACGGACGACCGTCCGGTGCGCGGGCTGCTGGCGGTGCCGCTGGTGGATCGCAACGGCGCGAACATCGGCATGCTGCTGCTGCTGGACAAGGAGTCCGGCGACTTCAGCGAGAGGGACGAATATGTGGCGCTGGAGTTGTCGCAGCTGGCCTCGATCGCGATCGAGAACGCCAGGCTGTTCCAGCAGGCACTGGACTTCAATGCCGGCCTGGAAGCCCGGATCGCCGAGCGCACCGCCGAGCTTTCGCAGCAGGAGGCCCGCTACCGGGCGTTGGCGGAACAGGCGCCGGAGGTGGTCTGGAACGTCGATCGCCAAGGGGCCGTGACCTACCTCAACCGGGCCTGGTACGAACTGGTGGGCGGCGCGCCGCAGGACTGGCTCGGCCACAAGTGGACCGAGCGCATCCACCCCGACGACGTCGCGGAGATGGGCGCCAACTGGGAGCTTTCGCGCCAGAACCTGCTGCCTTACAGCGGCTCCCGGCGGGTGCGCGCGCGCGACGGCAGCTATCACACCATGTCGTACAAGGGAGCGCCGGTGTTTGACGACCAGGGCGAGGTGGTGTTCTGGGTCGGCATCGACACCGATGTCACCGAATTGAAGGCGATCGAGCTGGCGCTGCGAAGCTCGAACCAGGAACTGGAAGCCTTTTCCTATTCCGTCTCGCACGACCTGCGCGCGCCGCTGGGGGCGATCGGCGGCTTCAACCGCGCGCTGTCGCATCGCCTGGAAACCCTCGACGACGAGCGCGCCCACCACTTTCTGGCGCGCATCCAGGCCGGCGTCGAGCGGATGGAGCAGCTGATCGACTCGCTGCTGGCGCTGGCCAAGGTGGTGCGGGCACCGTTGCGCTACGAGGAGGTGAACCTCGGCGCGCTGGCGCGCGAAACGCTCGATGGGTTGCGCGAAGCCCACCCGGGGCGCAATGTCGAGGTGACTGTGCAGGAGAACCTGCTGGCGCTGGGCGATGTGCGCCTGCTGCGCGTCGTCATGGAAAACCTGCTCGGGAACGCCTGGAAGTTCACCTCGCAGCGCGAAAACGCTTCGATCGAGGTCGGCCGGCTACCTGACAGCAAGGTGTTTTTCGTGCGCGACAACGGGTGCGGCTTCGACATGGCCTACGCCAACAAGCTGTTCGGCGCGTTCCAGCGCTTGCACACCGAAGCCGAGTTTCCGGGCACGGGGATCGGACTGGCCACGGTCCGGCGGATCATCGCGCGGCACCAGGGCCGGGTCTGGGGCGAGTCGCAGCTCGGCCAGGGGACGACGTTCTATTTCTTGCTGTCGGAGGCGCCGCCGCCGTCCTGGCTGGCTGGGGCGCCGGGCCGCGCTACCGCACCGGCGCCGCTTTAGCCGGCACGATCCGGGTCCGCGCTGAAGCGCCAGACACCATCGGCATGGCGCCGGCGCTGCAGCCGGCCTTGGAACCACAGCGCATGAAGATGCGCCACCGACTCGCCCATCGCAAAGGTGGTCTGGTGCAGGTCGAGCTTGCGCTTGAACAGCACCGGCAGCACGTCGGCGGCGGACTGCGGCGCCTCGCGGCAGGCCTGCATCACCTCCGCCAGCCGGTCGCGGTGGTGGTCATGGAGCTGGCGGATGCGTGCGTGCAAGCCGCGAAAAGGCTTGCCATGCGAAGGCAGCGTCAATGTGTCGGCGGGCAGAGGCGCGAACTTGTCGATCGATTCCAGGAAAGCCTTCAGCGGATCGGCTTCCGGCTCGACTTCGTAGACGCTGACGTTGGTCGAGATTCGCGGCAGCATCATGTCGCCCCCGATCAGCAACTTCAGCTGGTCGCAATACAGTGCGATGTGCTCGGGGGCGTGGCCATAGCCGCTGATGCAGCGCCAGGCGCGGCCGCCGATGTCGAAGGCGTCGCCGTCCATCATGCGGCGGTAGCTGCGCGGCACGCCGGGAACCATGGCGGAGTAGTAGCTGACGCGGCCGCGGATTTTTTCCAGCGACTCGGGATCGCTCAGCCCGTGGGCGGCAAAAAAATCCGCGGTGCCGGACCCGCCGAAGCCGGTCGTGCTCTGCGATCCGATCTTCGCCGCGTTGTAGTCGGTCGCGCTGACCCACAGGGGCGCGTTCCAGCGCTCGCACAGCCACTGCGCCAGCCCGATGTGGTCCGGATGCATGTGGGTCACGATGACGCGCAGGATCGGCAGCCCGCCGAGCTGGCCGGCGAACAGCTGCTCCCACTGCGCGCGCGAGGCGTCATGCGCGATGCAGCAATCGACCACGGTCCATCCCCGCACCCGGGCGCCCGAGCCGTCGGCGCTCTCGAGTTCGTCCCGCAGCAGCCAGAGGTTGATGTGGTCCAGCGCGAACGGCAGCGCCATCCGGATCCAGCGCACGCCCGGCGCGACTTCCAGGGTCTCGCCCGGCCCGGGCAGCGTATCGCCCAGCGGGTAGTCCAGTTCTTGTTCAAGCAGGTTCATGGCGCCCGGTCCTGTTGACGTTGACGTAAACGTCAGATGTAATCGCGCATTGTAGGCATGGCGGCGCGTCGCCTGCTGTCCCCCGGGTGCGCGCCGGTCCCTGCATCTTTGATTTCGTCCATGGCCACCATCACCTACACCATCAGCGACCTGGCGAAGGAGTTCGACCTCACCACGCGGGCAATGCGCTTTTACGAGGACATGGGCCTGCTGCGGCCCGAGCGTTCCGGCCCCGGCGGGCGCAGCCGCATCTACAGCGCGCGGGACCGGACCCGCCTCAAACTCACGCTGCGGGCAAAGCGGCTGGGGCTGTCGCTGACGCAGGCGCGCGAACTGATCGACATGTACGACAGCCCGCGCGACACCGGACCGCAGCTCAAGAAGTTCCTTGCCATCCTGGGGCAGCACCGCAAGCAGCTCGAGGAGCAGATGGCGGACCTGCAGGACAACCTCGAAGAAGTGCGGACCCACGAGCGGGAAGCGCGTGCGCTGCTGGCGAAGACCGAAAAGGCGGGGGTGCGATGATGACGAACGACCAAGGTCATGCGGGTAGCGCGTCATTCACGGGGGGCCAGATATGCAACTGCCAGGATTGAATTTCCAGCTCGGCGAAGACGTGGACGCGCTGCGTGACACGGTGCGCGAGTTCGCGCAGGCCGAGATCGCGCCACGGGCCGCGAAGATCGATGCGGACGACCAGTTTCCGATGGACCTGTGGCGCAAGATGGGCGACCTGGGCGTCCTCGGCGTCACGGTGCCACTGGAGTACGGCGGCGCCGGCATGGGTTACCTGGCGCACATGATTGCCATGGAAGAGATCTCCCGGGCCTCCGCCTCGGTCGGCCTGTCTTACGGTGCCCACAGCAACCTGTGCGTCAACCAGATCAGGCGCAACGGCAGCGAGGCGCAGCGGCGCCGGTACCTGCCGAAGCTGATCTCGGGCGAACATGTCGGCGCGCTGGCGATGAGCGAGGCCGGCGCCGGCAGCGACGTCCTGAGCATGAAGCTGAAGGCGCAATGGCAGGAGCCGAGTTCGTCGGGCGGCGGCTACTACCTTCTCAACGGCAGCAAGATGTGGATCACCAATGGCCCGGACGCCGACACGCTGGTGGTCTATGCCAAGACGGAGCCTGAACTGGGGGCACGCGGCGTCACCGCCTTCCTGGTCGAGAAGTCCATGAAAGGCTTTTCCGTCGCGCAGAAGCTCGACAAGCTGGGCATGCGCGGCTCGCACACCGGCGAGCTGGTGTTCAGCAACGTCGAGGTGCCGGCCGCCAACGTGCTCGGCTCGGTCAATGGCGGCGCGAAGGTTCTCATGAGCGGGCTGGACTACGAGCGAGCGGTGCTGGCGGCGGGCCCGCTCGGCCTGATGCAGGCCGTGATGGACAACGTCGTGCCCTACGTCCACGACCGCAAGCAGTTCGGCCAGAGCATCGGGGAGTTCCAGCTGGTGCAGGGCAAACTGGCTGACATGTACACGGTGCTGCAGGCCGGCCGCGCCTTCTGCTACACAGTCGGCAAGAACCTCGACCTGCTGGGCAGCGAGCATGTGCGGCAGGTGCGCAAGGACTGTGCCTCCGTCATCCTGTGGTGCGCCGAGAAGGCGACCTGGATGGCGGGCGAAGGCATCCAGATCTTCGGCGGCAATGGCTACATCAACGACTATCCGCTCGGCCGCCTGTGGCGCGACGCGAAGCTGTACGAAATCGGCGCCGGCACCAGCGAGGTCCGGCGCATGCTGATCGGGCGAGAGCTGTTCGCGGAGACGATGTGAGAACGGTGGGATGACAGCGGGACAAAATCAGGCGATGACGACCGACCCCATCCCGCCCACCCTCGTCGGCAGCCGTTGCGTGCTGCGTGCGTTGCGCCCAGCCGACGCGCCGGCGCTGCAGCGAAATGCCGACGATGAAGCGGTCTGGCGCAACCTGTTCGAGGGCTTTCCGCGGCCCTACACACTGACGGACGCGCAGGCTTGGTGTGACGGCGCGTGGCGCGGCAGGGGCGAGGCGGTTTGGGGCATCACCGTGCAGGATGAGGTGGTCGGGTGCATCGGAGTGCGAAGCGACAGCGGATGGCTGCGTTGCAACGCAGAAATCGGCTACTGGATCGGCCAGCCGTTCTGGCGCCGGGGCATTACATCGCAGGCCCTCGCTCTCGCAACCGACCGGACATTCAGGCACAGCGCTGAACTCACCCGCGTCTACGCATCCATCTTCGTCTGGAACGATGGGTCGCAGGGCGTGGCACGGTCCTGCGGCTACCGGCTCGAGGGCCGCATGCCGCAAAGTGCGATCAAGGACGGTCGTGTCATCGACCGCGTTGTGTACGCCCGCTACCGGCAGGACACCGCATGAGCGCGCCCATCGTTGCGATCGGGGGTGGCGGCTTCCTGATGGAAGATACGCGCGGGCTGCAGGAGCGCTACATCCTTTCGTTGCTGCGCCAGAGTCAGGGGCCGCCGCGCGTGCTGTATCTTGGAACCGCCAGCGGCGACAGTGAACGGGCACAACTGCGTTTCATGCGCCTGTTCACCAGCCTCGATTGCCGTGCGGACACGCTGGCCTTCTTCCCGTATGACATGAAGCGCGACTACGCACAGGCGGTGCGCGACTCCGACCTGGTCTACGTCGGCGGCGGGAACACGGTCGGCATGGTCGCGGTCTGGCGTGAGTTCGGTTTCGACACGATGCTGCGGGACGCATGGGAGAGCGGGACCACGCTGGCCGGCATCAGCGCCGGCGCCAACTGCTGGTTCGCCGATTACGTGACGGATAGCGTTCCCGGTAGCGGCGTCCGCGCCGGCCTCGGCTGGATCGACGCCACCTTCTGCCCCCACCTCGATGGAGAGGCGTGGCGGCAGCCGATCCTCGCCCGCTCGCAACGGCGCCCGGCTTATGGCGCGCCCGACGGCGTGATGCTCCGCTTCGACGCTGGCCGTTGCGTCGAAGCCGTCACTGACCGGCCCGGCCTGGCGGCCGTCGAGGCCGACGCCACCGGTGTCCTCGTTCCCATGCCCACGCGCCTGCTTGCCGGCGCCGGATGACAATCTCGCCATGACCACAGCCAACATCGCCGATCTCTTCAAGCACAACCGGGAGTGGGCCGACCAGATGAACCGGGACCGGCCGGGCTTCTTCACCAGCCTGGTCAAGCAGCAGTCGCCCCGATACATGTGGATCGGCTGCTCCGACAGCCGGGTACCGGCCAACCAGATCACCGGCCTCGATCCGGGCGAGGTGTTCGTGCATCGGAACGTCGCGAACGTCGTCGTGCACTCCGACCTGAACGCCCTCTCGGCCATCCAGTTCGCGGTGGAGATGCTGCGCGTCGAGCACATCATGGTGGTGGGCCACTATGGCTGCGGCG
>JAYUHN010000188.1:0-5378 GCA_043766965.1 Ramlibacter sp.
CACAGAGCATGACGGACACGATCAGTCCCCTTCGAAGAAGGTGGGGGATAGGCATGGATGGGTCAGAATTTTGGCACAGCCGCACACCGGTTGTGACCAAAGGCTCCCCGATAATTGAGGGCATGCAAACCAGCTTCCGAACCGTCGGCGTCGCAGGGGCCGGCGCGATGGGGCGTGGCATCGCGCAGATCGCCGTGCAGGCCGGCAGCATCGTGCGCCTTTATGACACCCACGCGGGCGCCCTGGCGAAGGCGCGGGAAGCGCTCTGTTCCCAGTGGGACCGGTTGCTCGAGAAAGGCCACATGGAAGCTGCAGACGTCGCGGTCTGCAAGGGCCGGCTGCTCACGGTCGGGAGCCTGCAGGAGTTGGCGGATTGCGACCTGGTGGTGGAAGCCATCGTCGAACAGCTGGCGGCCAAGCGGGCGCTGTTCAGCGAACTCGAAGCGGTGGTGCGGCCCGATGCCGTGCTGGCCACCAACACGTCGTCGCTCTCGGTCACGGCGATCGCGGCCGGCATGCAGCAGCCACAGCGCTTTGCCGGCTACCACTTCTTCAATCCTGTGCCGCTGATGAAGGTGGTCGAAGTCATCGCCGGCCTGCGGACCGCGCCTGGTGTCTGCGACGCTCTGGCAGCGTTTGCCCGCGCGATGGGGCATACGCCCGTCATGGCCCAGGACACGCCGGGATTCATCGTCAACCACGCCGGCCGGGGCTACGGGACCGAGGCGTTGCGGATCGTGGGCGAAGGCGTGGCCGATTTCGCGACCATCGACCGCATCCTGCGCGACCAGGTCGGCTTCAAGCTCGGGCCATTCGAGTTGATGGACCTGACCGCGCTGGATGTGTCCCAACCGGTGATGGAATCCATCTACCACCAGTACTACGAAGAGCCTCGTTACCGTCCCAGTGTGATCGGCGCGCAGCGCCTGGCGGGCGGGGTGCTGGGCCGCAAGGTCGGACAGGGGTTCTACCTGTACGTCGACGGCAAGGCGCAGGTCCCGACGGAGCCGCCTGCGCCACAAGTGGGCGCATTGCCCCCGGTGTGGGTCTCGACCCGCGCGGCCCGCCGCTCCGAGCTGT
This sequence comes from Ramlibacter sp., assembly GCA_043766965.1. Classification (GTDB taxonomy): domain Bacteria; phylum Pseudomonadota; class Gammaproteobacteria; order Burkholderiales; family Burkholderiaceae_C; genus Ramlibacter. Next base: position 1,081 of record JAYUHN010000188.1, read on the forward strand.
ACCTGCTGCTGAAGGAACTGGGCGCACAGGTCGAAACCGGTCAGTCGCCGTCGCCCGGCGCCCTCAGCCTGGTCGCTCCGCTGGGCTTCGACGTGACCACCTGCGCGGTGGTCGAGCGGCTGGACCCGGCCCGCACGCTCGGCATCGACATGCTGATCGGGGATGCCGAGACCAGGCGCCGCGTGCTCGCCACCAATCCGGCGACGCGGCTGGACATGCGCGATGCGGCGCACGCCCTCTTTTCCCGCGACGGCAAACCGGTCAGCGTGATCCGCGATTCGGGCGGCTTCGTCACCCAGCGCGTGGTGGCGGCGATCGTCAACATCGCCTCCGATATCTGCCAGCAGCGCATCTGCAGCCCCGGTGACCTTGAAACCGCGGTGACGCTCGGCCTGGGCTATCCTTTCGGTCCGCTCGCGATGGGCGACCGCTGGGGCCCGACCAATGTGCTGGAAGTGCTGTTCAACATGCAGACCGTGTATGGCGATCCGCGTTACCGTCCCAGTCCGTGGTTGCGACGCCGGGGCGCGATCGGGCTGTCGCTGCTGCACGTCGATCCGAACTGAGGCCTTTCCACCATGACCGCCGAACTCAAGAGCACCAGCCACGGCCAGACCATGGTCCTGACACTGAGCAATCCGGACCACCGAAACGCGCTCGGCCCGGAGATGTACGCGGCCGGCGTGGAGGCGTTGAGCGTGGCCGAGTCGAGCACGGAGGTGCGCAGCGTCGTCATCACCGGCGCCGGTGCGATCTTCTCCGCCGGTGGCAACCTGCAACGGCTGCTGGAAAATCGCAGGCAGCCGCCGGAAGTCCAGGCCCAGAGCATCGAGGGCCTGCACAGCTGGATCGAAGCGATCCGCACCTTCCCCAAGCCGGTGATCGCGGCGGTGGAAGGCGCGGCCGCGGGAGCGGGGTTCTCGCTGGCGCTGGCTTGCGACTTCATCGTCGCCGCCGACAACGCCGTCTTTGTCATGGCGTACAGCAATGTCGCCCTCTCGCCAGACGGTGGCGCAACCTGGAGCCTGGCGCAGGCGCTGCCGCGGCAGCTGGTGAACGAACTGCTGATGTGCGGAGGGCGGGTTGGGGCGGCGCGACTGCATGCCCTGGGACTGATCAACCAGGTCACTGTTGCAGGCAACGCCCTGCCCGCTGCGCTGGCACTGGCGCAGCAGCTCAATGGCCGGGCGCCGAACGCGCTGGCCAGCATCAAGGAACTGGTCGGCGAAGCGGCCACGGGGACCTTCAGCACCCAGCTGGCGGCCGAACGGGACCACTTCGTCAAGAACCTGCACCATGCCAATGCCGGGGCCGGCATCGAGGCTTTCCTGTCGAAGCATGAGCCGCATTACCGGTAGCCGGTCGCGCACGCGACAATGCAGCGGACAGCAGTCACGCAAAAGACAGGCCATGGACGACCCGATTCTTACCATCGAAGAACGCGAAGCGATCAATACCGGTCGCTGGTTCTCGTCGCTTTCTCCATCGCTGCGGCACGACATTCTCCGATGCTCCTATGTGAAACGTTTCAAGGACGGCGCCCTGATCGCGGCCCGGGGCGACCCGCCGGAGGACTGGATCGCCTGCGCCAGGGGAGCGGTGCGGGTGAGCTCGACCTCGATCTCGGGCAAGCAGGTCACACTGACCTACGTCGAACCGGGCATCTGGTTCGGGGACGTGGCGATCTTCGACGGCGACCGCCGCACCCACGATGCCTATGCCCATGGCGACAGCACCATCCTGTGCGTCGCCAAGGCCGACTTCAAGAAGATCCTGGCCACCCACGTCGAGCTGTACGAGGCGATGCTGCGGCTGCACGCACGGCGCATCCGCCAGCTGTTCGGACTGGTCGAGGACCTCAACACGCTGCCGCTGCGCGCGCGGCTGGCCAAGCAGCTGCTGCACCTGGTTCGCAGCTACGGCGTGCCGTCGCTGTCGGACGGCCGCGAAATGCGCATCGGCCTGCAGCTGGCGCAGGAAGAACTGGCGCAGTTGCTGGGCGCCTCGCGCCAGCGGGTCAACCAGGAACTGAAGGCGATGGAACGCGAGGAAGTGATCCGCATCGAGCCCGGCGGGCTGCTGGTGCGCAACCGTGAGGCGCTGATGCGGATCATCGCAGCCGACCAGTCATGAGCAACTACGACCACTTCATCGGCACCGGCCCAGTTTCCGGCCAGCATGGATTCGACAACGCCGCGCTCAGCTCCTGGCTGGAACGAAACCTCGCAGGTTTCGCGGGGCCGCTCGAGGTGGAGATGTTCAAGGGCGGACAGTCCAACCCCACCTACAAGCTGGTGACGCCGTCGCGCAGCTACGTGATGCGCGCCAAACCGGGACCGGTGGCGAAGCTGCTGCCGTCGGCGCATGCCGTCGAACGCGAGTTCGCCGTCATGCGCGGCCTGGCCGGCACCGGGGTGCCGGTGCCCGAGATGTTCTGCCTGTGCGAGGACGAGTCGGTGGTGGGCCGTGCGTTCTACATCATGGAGTTCATGCAGGGCCGGGTGCTGTGGGACCAGGCGCTGCCCGACATGAGCGTCGCCGGCCGCGGCGAGATCTATGACGAAATGAACCGCGTGATCTCGGCCTTGCACACGGTGAAGTTCGCCCAGCAAGGCCTGGCCGGCTACGGCAAGCCGGGCAACTACTTCGACCGCCAGATCGGCCGCTGGAGCAAGCAATACATCGCCTCCGTCACCCAGCCGATCCCGGAGATGGACAAGCTGATGGAATGGCTGCCGGCGAACATGCCGGCCAGCGCGCGCGATGCAAGCAAGGTCTCCATCGTGCATGGCGACTTCCGGCTCGACAACCTGATGTTTGACCCCGCCCAGCCGCGCGTGATCGCGGTGCTGGACTGGGAATTGTCCACGCTGGGGCATCCGCTGGCGGACTTCAGCTACCACTGCATGGCCTGGAACGTCCCGCACCAGATGTCGCGTGGCATCGGCGGTCTTGACCTGGCGCAGCTTGGCATCCCCTCCGAAGCCGAGTACATCCGCCGCTACTGCGAGCGCACCCAGCTCACCACACCCGAGGCCTTGAAGGGCGACTGGAGCTTCTACATGGCCTACAACATGTTCCGCATCGCCGCGATTCTCCAGGGGATCGCCAAGCGGGCCGAGGCCGGCACGGCGTCCAGCGCGCAAGCCGTGAGCTCGGGCGCCGGTGCCAGGCCGATGGCCGAACTCGCGTGGAAATTCGCCCAGCGCGCCTGAACCTCATTCGCATACCCACAGGAGACACGATGGACTTTGACTATTCACCCAAAACCAAGGAACTGCAGGCCAAAGTGCTCAAGTTCATGGACGACAACGTCTACCCGGCGGAACATGCGTACAAGGACGAACTGCGTGCCAACACCGAGGCAGGCAAGCGCTGGACGCCGCTTCAGACGATTGAAAAACTCAAGGTCAAGGCCCGCTCGGCCGGCTTGTGGAACCTGTTCCTGCCAGTGGACAGCGCGTCGGCGTCGGGTTACGAAGGGGCCGGCCTGACCAACCAGGAATACGCGCCGCTGGCCGAAATCATGGGCCGCGTGCCATGGGCCAGCGAGGTGTTCAACTGCTCCGCGCCGGACACCGGCAACATGGAGACGATTGCCCGATACGGATCCGAAGAAAACAAGGCCCGCTGGCTCAAGCCGCTGCTCGAAGGGGAGATCCGGTCGGCCTTCGCGATGACCGAACCGGATGTTGCCTCCAGTGACGCCACCAACATCGCGACTCGCATCGAGCGGCAAGGTGACGAATACGTGATCAACGGCCGAAAATGGTGGATATCCGGCGCGGCCGACCCGCGTTGCGCGATCTACATCACCATGGGGAAGACCGATCCTGAGGCTCCGCGCCATTCGCAGCAAAGCATGGTGCTGGTCCCGGCGGACACCAAGGGCATCCGCATCGTGCGGCCACTGAACGTGATGGGGTACGACGACGCGCCGCACGGCCACGTGGAAATGTACTTCGAGAATGTGCGCGTGCCGGTCGGCAATATTCTGCTGGGTGAAGGCCGCGGCTTCGAAATCGCGCAGGGCCGCCTTGGACCGGGACGTATCCACCACTGCATGCGTCTGGTTGGCGTGGCTGAGCGCGCACTGGAACTGATGTGCAAACGCGCATCTTCGCGCGTCGCGTTTGGCAAGACGGTTGCGTCGCAGACGGTGACCCAGGAGCGCATCGCAGAGGCGCGCTGCAAGATCGACATGGCGCGTTTGCTCACGCTCAAGGCCGCCTGGCTGATGGACATGGCCGGCAACAAGGTCGCCAAGAACGAAATCGCGATGATCAAGGTGGTGGCGC
>JAYUHN010000189.1:0-1979 GCA_043766965.1 Ramlibacter sp.
GATGAGCACGCTGTGCAATTGAATGTCGCCGTGGACCATGCCTGCTTCGTGGGCGAAAGCCAGCCCGCGCAGCCACTGGCAGGCCCAGCCGACGACCTCCGCACCCGACGCGTTCGGGTGCGCCGCCGTCCATTCGGCCAGCGTGACGCCGTGCACGCGGTCCACGGCAATGAACGGCCAGTGGTCCTGCACGCCCACCTCGGCCACGGGCGCCAGGTTCGGGTGATCGAGCCGGGCCGCGGAACGCGCATCCCGCGTCCAGCGCTCAAGCGTGTCGCTGTCCTGGGGCTGAACGCGTGGCAGGGTCAACATCACGTCGTGGCCACCGTGCGGGTCGTGGGCCAGCCACACCATCGCCGCGGCGCTCTTGCCGAGCAACTGGCGGAGTTCGAAGCGGCCAAACTTTCGGATCGGGGCCGCAGCGGCGGATGGCACAGGGATCACGGTCACCGAAGTTCAGCTGAAGTGGGTCGATTTGACACCGCCAGGCCGGCGTCTGATACGCGAATCAGTGCCAGGTCTGCCGGTCAATTTGCACAAGCGCCCGATGGCGCGGCGAACTGTCGCGGACACAGACACGCAGGGCGGGTCGTTGCCTCTGGGACGCAAGCTTTGTGTCAAAATCAGTGTGCCCTGACGCCTGCCCCATGCAGCGCACGACCAAGGATCATCATGAGCAGCGAACTGATCAAACACACCACCGACGCTTCTTTCAACACCGACGTGATCGAAGCCGACAAGCCGGTGCTGGTGGACTACTGGGCTGAGTGGTGCGGGCCCTGCAAGATGATCGCGCCCATCCTCGACGAGGTGTCGAAAGACTACGACGGGCGTCTGAAAATCGCCAAGATGAACGTCGATGAAAACCGCGATGTGCCGGCCAAGTACGGCATTCGCGGCATCCCGACCCTGATGTTGTTCAAGGGCGGCCAGCTCGCCGCAACGAAGGTGGGTGCGCTTTCCAAAGCTCAATTGAAGGCATTCCTTGACGATCATCTACAATCTCCGGCAGTAGATGCGGCAACCAACGCCTGACGAAGGCCGTCGGAACCCGCAGTCAGAGTTCCGCCAAACCGCCCCGATCAAACCATCCCCCTGACCTGTCGCAGGCTCCCAAAGCCTGAGTCCGGCTCAGCAACCTGCGGAGCCCCACCGGGCTTCGTATGGGCGTGGCAAAAACTCCAATTTTTTGCCGGCTAGCCCACGTCACGGGCTCGCGCCAGACTCGCCGTTCAATGCATCGCGAGCTTGCGGCCGATGACCGCCCCAATGGGCGGGCCAACCTCACCTCCAGGGTGTTCACCCATGCATCTCTCAGAACTCAAATTGATCCATGTCTCGGAGCTCATCACGATGGGCGAGGGACTGGAGATCGAAAACGTCGCCCGCATGCGCAAGCAGGAGTTGATGTTTGCGATCATGAAAAAGCGCGCCAAGGGCGGCGAACAGGTGTTCGGCGACGGCGTGCTTGAAGTGCTGCCCGACGGCTTCGGCTTCCTGCGCTCGCCGGACGCCAGCTACATGGCGTCGACCGACGACATCTACCTGAGCCCCAGCCAGATCCGCCGCTTCAACCTGCACACCGGCGACGCGGTGGAAGGCGAGGTGCGCGTGCCCAAGGACGGTGAGCGCTACTTCGCGCTCGTCAAGGTCGACCGCGTGAACGGCCTGACGCCCGAGGAGAGCAAGCACAAGATCATGTTCGAGAACTTGACGCCGCTGTTCCCGAAGGAGCAGTTCAAGCTCGAACGCGAGATCAAATCGGACGAGAACATCACCTGCCGCGTGCTCGACCTGATCGCCCCGATCGGCAAGGGCCAGCGCGCGCTGCTGGTGGCACAGCCGAAGACCGGCAAGACGGTGATGATGCAGCAGATCGCACACGCCCTCGTCGCCAACTACCCGGAGGTTTACCTGATCGTGCTGCTCGTCGATGAGCGGCCCGAAGAGGTGACCGAGATGGTCCGCACGGTGCGAGG
>JAYUHN010000190.1:0-5374 GCA_043766965.1 Ramlibacter sp.
GCCGGCGGGCTGGCGATGATGCAGTCAGGCAAGGTTCGCGTGCTCGCGGTCGGCGCATCGAAGCGCGTGGCGTCGCTTGCGAACGTTCCGACGCTGGGGGAAGCCGGGGTTGCGGACGTGGAAGTGTTTGCTTTCCAGGGAATGCTCGGACCGGCCGGCCTGCCCGAGGCTGTCACCTCGCGGCTGAACGGCGAGTTGAACAAGGCACTGGCGAGCCCCTCGGTGCAGAAGCGGGCTGCCGACTTCGGCATGGAGGTGTTGCCCGGCACGCCGGCCCAGTTTCGCGCCATGGCGCGGGCTGAAGCACGGCGCTGGGGCCAGATCATCAAGACGGCTGGCGTAAAGCTCGATTGAGCGCTCCCCGCCCGGGGCCGCCACTGCCGTCGTGAACCGCCATTCCCGCGCAGGCGGATGAACCGTCATTCCCGCAGGTGGAATGAACCGTCATTCCCGCGCAGGCGGGAATCCAGAACTTCCTCGATCAACCCGGCAGCAATACCTTGTTGACCACGTGGATCACGCCGTTCGACTGGTAGACGTCCGCAATCGTCACAGTCGCTGAGGCACCCTTGGCATCGGTGATCAGCACGTTGGAGCCGCTCATGGTCGCGACCAGCGTCTCGCCGCTCGCGGTCTTGAGCATCGCCCGGCCGTTGCCGGCGCGGATCTGCTGCGCCAGTGCGGCAGCGTCGACGCGGCCCGGCACGACGTGATAGGTCAGCACCTTGGTCAGCATCGGCTTGTTCTCGGGCTTGAGCAACGTGTCGACGGTACCGGCCGGCAGGGCGGCAAATGCTTCGTTGGTCGGCGCGAACACTGTGAAAGGTCCCGACCCCTTCAGGGTGTCGACCAGGCCGGCTGCCTTCACGGCGGCGACGAGCGTGGTGTGGTCCTTCGAATTGACGGCATTGTCGATGATGTCCTTGGTCGGATACATCGCGGCGCCCCCGACCATCGGGGCCGAGTTGGCGCCCATCGAGCTCGCCGGGGACCTGGACGCCATCGGGGTATCCATCGATGTGGCGCAGGCGCCGAGCAGCGACGCGGAAATGGCGGCGGCAAGCATTAGTTTCTTCAAGGTGACACTCCTGTTGGGTGCAGGGGACAGTCCCCTGCTGCCAGTGGATACGCCCGCAACCAGCGACCGGATTCAGGTTTTTGTTGTGCGGCGGCCAATGCGGCGCCGGGCCGCTAGAGCCTCAGCCATGACGTTCCGGTTTCCTCAGCCCGTGCTTCGGCCAGCGTGTCGAGGAACGTGTCGCACCACCAATGCACGTCGTAGCGACGGATCGTTGCCATCAGTGCCTCGTAGCGCATCTGCCGTTCCTCCAGCGGCATCTGCAACGCCAGGTGGATCGCCGCCGCCGTGCCTTCCGTGTCATACGGATTCACCAGCAACGCCTCGCGCATCTGTTCGGCGGCCCCGGCGAAGCGGGACAACACCAGCACCCCTGGGTCCGCCGGATCCTGCGCCGTGATGAACTCCTTGGCCACCAGGTTCATGCCGTCGCGGAGCGGCGTAACCAGCGCCACGCGGCTGGCTCGGTACAGGCCCGGCAGGCGGGCCCGGGCGACGATGCGGTGCATGTAGCGCACCGGCATCCAGTCGAGCTCGCCGAAGTTGCCGTTGATGGAACCGCACAGGCTCTCCAGTTCATGCAGGATGTCGCTGTACGCGCTGACGTCCTCGCGGCTGGGAGACGCGATCTGGATCAGGGTGGCGCTCCGGCGCGTGTCGGGGTAGCTCTGCAGCAATTCACGGAAAGCCCGCATGCGCTGCGGCAGCCCCTTGGAGTAGTCCAACCGGTCCACGCCCACCAGCAGCTTGCGGCGCGAATATTCGTTCCTCATCCGGTTGTGCATCTCGCGGCCTTCCGGGGCGTTGGTCAGGTCCTGGAACTCTTCCACATCGATGCCGATCGGAATTGCGCTGGCCTGCACGGTGCGGTTGAAGGCGCGCCAACGGCCCTGCCCGATGTGCTGCGCGTGGGCCTCGGTTTGCGCATAAGCGGTGAAATGGGCGACGTCCGCATTGCTCTGGAACCCCAGCAGGTCATAAGAGAACAAGGCCCGGACCAACCAGTCGTGTCCCGGGATAGCGGCCAGGATCAACGGCGGCGGCAGCGGAATGTGCAGGAAGAAGCCGATGCGGTTGGCGCAGCCCAGCGCGCGCAGCTCGGCGGCCAGCGGGATCAGGTGGTAGTCGTGAACCCAGATGATGTCGTCCGGCATCAGCAGCGGTAGCAGCTTGCTTGCGAACAGCTGATTGACCCGGCGATAGCCGGCGATGTAGCCGGCGTCGAAATCGGCCAGGTCCAGCCGGTAGTGAAAAACGGGCCACAACACGCCGTTCGAATAGCCTGCGTAGTAGGCGTCGTGGTCCTCCCGGCAAAGATCGACGGTCGCCAGCTTCACCGGCCCGGCCTGGTGGATGTGCAGTTCGCCTTCGCCCGGGACGCCGCCGTTCTCCGCCTCGATCACCTTGCCGCTCCAGCCGAACCAGATGCCTCCCGTGCTGTTCAGGACGTCGGCCAGTGCGACGGCAAGTCCTCCTGCGGCCGTCTTGCGCGGATCGGCCAGCCGGTTGGAGACGACGACCAGCCGCGCCATCTAGATCACCGAATCCCACGGCGCCGAGAGCCGGACTGCGGCGTTGATGATGCCGACCATCGAATACGTTTGCGGAAAATTGCCCCACATTTCGCCGGTGACCGGATGCGTGTCCTCGGACAGCAGCCCCAGCGGATTGCGGCTCTGGAGCATGACCTCGAAAATGTCGCGCGCCTGCCCCTTGCGGCCGATCCGCGCCAGCGCATCGATGCGCCAGAAAGTGCAGATGTTGAATGCGGTCTCGGGCTTGCCGAAATCGTCCGAGGCTTCGTAGCGCCGCATGTACGGGCCGTCGCAGAGCGACTTTTCGAGCGCATCGACCGTCGCCACGAACCGGCCGTCGTTGGGATCGATGAAGCCGACTTCGGCCATCAGCAGCGCGCTGGCATCGAGGTCGCGACCACCGAAGCTTTCGGCGAACGCCTGGCGTTCCTCGCTCCAGGCTTCACGCAGGATGCGCTCCCGGATGACGTCGGCGCGCTCGCGCCAGTGGCGGATGCGCTGCGGCAGACCCAGCGTCGAAGCGACCTTGGCCAGCCGGTCGCAGGCGGCCCAGCTCATGATCGCCGACGAAGTATGGACGCGGGCGCGGGTGCGCAGCTCCCACATGCCTGCGTCCGGCTGGTCGTAGACGCGGAACGCCTGTTCGCCGACGGCTTCCAGGTGCAGGAATTCGGCCGGGCCGGCGCGCCGGAACAGCCGGTGGTCGTGAAACGACTGCGCCGCGCCCAGGATGATGTTGCCGTAGACGTCGTGCTGGAAATGTTCCTGGGCCTGGTTGCCCACGCGTACCGGCCCCATACCGCGATAGCCGGGCAGATGGTGCAGGATCGCCTCGGGCAACTGCTCCTCCTGCCCGATGCCGTAGAGCGGCTGGATGTGACCGCCGCGGGAGCGCACCACCACGTTGTTCAGCCAGCGCAGATAGTCTTCCATCGTGCCGACTTCGGACAGGCTGTTGAGGGCGCGCACGACGAAGAAGGCGTCCCTCAGCCAGCAATAGCGGTAGTCCCAGTTGCGGCCGCTGTCCGGCGCCTCCGGAATGCTGGTCGTCATCGCCGCCACGATCGCGCCGGTGTCTTCGAACAACGACAGCTTCAGCGTGATGGCGGCGCGGATCACTGCTGCTTGCCATTCGAGGGGAATCGCGAGCCGGCGTGTCCAGGCGGTCCAGTAGCTGGCGGTTTCCTGCTCGAAGTCGCGCGCCGTTTCGGCGATGCCGCCGGTCAGCGTCTCGTCCGGGCCAAGGATGAAATCCATCGGGCGGTCGGCCACGAAAAGGGTTTCCGCCAGCACGTAATGAAGCGGCGCGTCGCTGGTCAGCCGCAACGTCATGCTGCCGCCCACGTAGCGAACGTGGTGGCTGCCTTGCGTGATTTCCGGCTGTTGCCGGCCCCAGTCGAACCGGGGCCGCAGCAGCACCCGCACGCGCGGGGCGCCGGCGATCACGTTGACCCGTCGCACCAGGGTGAGCGGGCGGAACAGGCGGTCCCGGCTGACGAAGCGCGGCGCGAAGTCGCAGATCTCGATGCCCTGTCCCTGGTGGTCGAACAGGCGCGTGTGCAGCATCGCGGTATTGGGTCGATAGAACTGCTCGCTGCGGTCGAAGTCTTCGATCTCGAAAGACCAGAAGCTGCCGTTGTCCCCTGCATCGAGCAGCGCGTTGAACACCGGGTCGCCATCGAACCGTGGCAGGCAGTTCCACACGATGCGACCCCGGTCGTCGATGAGCGCGCTGTACGCGCAATTGCCGATGACCCCCAGGTTCAATGACGGCTTGCCGGTTCGGGTCGCGATCATCGACTAATTTCCGGTGCGCTCCGCGACCGCGTCGTGGAGTTGCCGGCGGAACAGTTCCGGAGTGGCGATCCGTTGCGAGGCGACGCTGGGCCCATCGCCCACCTTGACGCCCAGCCCGCCCATCCGCTGGACGCTGCTGAAGCCGACCTCGTCGGTGATGTCGTCTCCCACGAACAGGGGCGTGCGTCCCGCGAACGGCGGCTCACGCATGAATTCCTCGATCGCCCCGCCCTTGCTTGCGCCGCCCGGCTTGGCCTCGACCACCATCTTGCCCCGCAACAGCGCGATGCCTGGCGACGCCTGCACTGCCGCCTCCATGGTTTCGACGCACAGTGCCTCCAGCTCGGGTGCCTGCCGGAAATGCAAGGCGACCGAGCCACGCTTGCCTTCCACCAGCAGTCCCGCGTGCCGGGATGACAGCTGACGGGCGGCGTGCTCCACGGTGTCCAGGGGATGGGTGGACAACAGCGTCATTGTTCCGTCGGCGCCGCGGCGTTCGGTGCCATGGACGCCCGCGGTCGCGATTTGCAGGGGCCGCAGGAAATCGTCGATCTGCCCGATCGGGCGGCCCGACACGACGGCCACGGCGCCATCCAGATAGTCCTTCACCAAGGCAAGTGTCTGCACCAGTCCGGCAGGAATTTCCACTTGATGCGGTCGATCGGCGATATCCACCAAGGTGCCGTCGAAGTCGAGAAACAGGGCTGTCGAGCTGGTTAGAAAATCGGGAAAAATCATGGTCGTTTACCGTAGCAGAGCGGCCATGGGGTCGCCAGCCATTCGCTGCGTCGCCGGCCGTAGGACGCTGCCTACCTTCACCACGGCTGCGGAGCGAAGCAGCAGGCGCACGATAATCGGACTCCAACACCCACGACATCGATTGCTGACTTTTTCCATGACCTTTGTCTTTCGAATCAGCATGCGGTTGGCAATGCTGGTTTCGGCATGCGGCTGTTTGATCCCG
>JAYUHN010000191.1:0-1977 GCA_043766965.1 Ramlibacter sp.
CCGGGCCGACCCCTGGGCCTACCTCAAGGACGTGCTCACGCGCTTGCCCACCCAACTCAACAGCCGCATCGACGAGTTGCTGCCGCACCGCTGGAAGCCCGCGACCTGAGGACAAAGCCGAAATCTGGCCTCCACAGGGCCTGAACAGATGGCAGGCCAGGTGGCAGCCTGTTCGGCGAGCGGCGTTGAACCAGCCCGTGATGCCTGGCCAGCGAAGGGCGCAGGCCAGAACCATCGCGCAAATCAAGGTCAACACGGCCGTCATGGGCGCCATGGTGGCCCGCCTTCAACAACGGCTCAAGATGCCTCGGCCAGACGTTTACAATTGATCGCCGAAGTCATTCGAGACGTCTACCTCACCAAGGTAAGGGCCAAGAAGGAAGAAGTGGTGCGGCAGGTAGGCCTGCGTTGTTCGTCCGAACGAATGGTTCCGCCGTCACGCAAAGCCGTCCTGGCCCGCGTGCGCGCACTCGACACGCGAGAAGTGGCCAAGGCTCGCCTGCAGGCGTCAGAGGCGGCGTCGCTTGTCGACTCGGTGCCTGGGACCTACCGCGTGGACAGCGCACTGGAGGTTGTGCAGATCGATCACACGCCCGTCGACGTCATCGTCGTTGACGAGGCGCACCGGTTGCCAATCGGCAGGCCCTGGTTGACTCTGGCAATAGACGTGGCCACCCGGGTTGTTGTGGGCTTGTACGTCTCGCTGGAGGCGCCCTCCTCCACGTCGGTGGCCTTGTGCCTCACGCAGGCCGTCCTGCCCAAGGAGCCCTGGCTCAAGGCGCGAGCATTGGCCTGCACCTGGCCTGTCTGGGGACTGCCGCGCGCGTTGCACGCCGACAATGGCCCGGACTTCACCAGCCAGGCGTTGCGTCGAGGTTGCGACGAATACGGTATCAAGCTGATCCTTCGCCCGATAGCCACGCCGCACTATGGCGGCCACATCGAGCGCTTGATCGGCACGATCATGGGCCGCGTGCATCTGCTCCCCGGCACGACGGGATCGAATCCGCAGGACAAGGGAGCCTATCCAGCCGAGTCCGAATCGGTGTTGACGATGGCAGAGCTTGAGCGCTGGCTCGCGATTGAGATTTGCGAGCAGTATCACCGGCGCGTTCACCGCGGTCTGCGCTGCAGTCCGCTGGCCGCTTGGCAGGATGCACTGAGCCAGGCCGGCGGCGGTTTGGGGGCACTTCCCGATCAGCCTGACCAGTTTGCTTGGAGCTTCTTGCCCTTCGAGCGGCGGACGCTTCGCCGCGACGGCTTGCACCTGTTCAACATCCGCTACTGGGCCAAGATGTTCGAGGCGGTGCTCGATCAACGAGCGCTGATCGACCAGGCCAACGCAAAGACCAAGGCGGCGCGGCGCAGCGTGCAGCGGCGCAGTGACGCCGTTAACGCGACCATCGACAAGGCCAAGACTGCGAGGGGTGCTGTGGACTACTCGAAGCCCGTGAAGCCCGCCGAATCCGAACTCTGGGACGACTGAGTCGTGGCGCAGACCTTTGATCATCTTCACACCGGCGTCTGGTCATTCCTGGACGAATCCCAGGAGGAGAGGATCACGCGGCTGTACATGCCCAAGTGGGTCTCGTACGCAGGTGCCAGTGAGGCGCTCGCGAGAATGGAGCACTTGCTGCGGCATCCGCCCTGTGGCCGCATGCCCAGCATGCTGCTCTACGGCGACAGCGACAGCGACAGCGACAGCGACAGCGACATCGGCAAGACGATGATCGTCGACAAGTTCGTGCGAGACCATCCGAACATCTGCAACCAGTTCGGCGAGGTCGAGGTGCGGAAGGTCCTTCGTTTGCAGATGCCGTCCAAGCCCAATGACGGCAGGCTGTACGCCCAGATCATTGACGGTCTCGGGCACACCGCGCCTTACACACGCCGCGGAACTGACCTCGAAATCCTGGCACTCCGACTGCTGCATCGGAATCCACCGAGATTGATGATCGTCGACGAGGTGCACCACCT
>JAYUHN010000192.1:0-1971 GCA_043766965.1 Ramlibacter sp.
GGCCGGTTGCTTGTGGTAGCCGGTCATCATGGCGCCGGAGCGGCCCACGATTTCGCCCACCGAGCCGGGCGGCAACTCGACGGCGTCCTCGTCCAGCACGCGCATGTCGTGTCCCTCCGCCGGCTTGCCGACGGTGTGCAGCTTGTGCGGAAAATTGTGCGCTTCCAGGATGCAGGAGCCGCCGCCCTCGGTCATGCCATAGAACTCGATCAGGCCGCCCGGCCAGCGTGCCAGCACGTCGGTCTTGAGGTCCGCCAGGAACGGGGCGCTGGTGCAGAACTTCATCACGAACGACGACAGGTTGTAGTCGTCGAACTGGTCCAGCGCCATGATGCGCTGGTATTGCACGGGCACCAGCATCGCATGGGTCACGCGGTGCTTTTCGGCCAGCGCGAGCCACGCCGCAGGGTCGAACTTCGGCGGCGCGAACACCACCATGCCGCCTTTGGCCACTGTCGGAAAGTAGCAGACCAGCGTCGTGTTCGAGCACAGCGATGTCGCGACCAGCGTCACGGATTCGGGGCCGTAGCCATAACTCTCCGCCCGCGCGACGTGGCCCCAGCGCATGCCGTGCGGCTGGACGATGCCCTTGGGCGTGCCGGTAGTGCCCGACGAATAGATGATGTTGAACGGGAAAGTCGGTTCCACCTTGACCGGTTGCGGCCGGCTGCCAGCCGGCAACAGCCACTGCTGCAGCGCCGGAGCCGACGAGCCATCCATGAAGACCCGCCGTGCGGACGGGGTGTCGAAGGCAGGAACGTCCGCGTCCACGAAGAAATAACGCGCGCCGCAGTCCGCCACCATGGTCGCGAGCTGTTGCGCCGAGGAATGGGTCGAGAGCGGGGCAACGGCAGCGCCGGCGCGCAGGCCCCCGAGGAACATCGCTGCGTATTCCATCGAGTTCGCGCCGCAGATCGCCAGCGCCTCGCCGGCTTTCAGTCCGTCCCGCTGCAGCGTTGCCGCAATGCGGTCCACCATCGCATCCAACTGGCCCCAGGTCACGCTGCGCTGTCCCTGCACCAGGGCGGTTCGCATTGGCCGCGCGGCGGCGTGCTGGGCGACCAGATCGGCGATCGCCTGGAACGGGGGCAGGGCGCCGCTGGCAGGAGGAGACGTCTGGGTCATGGCGAGGGTGGTGGGCAGCCCCGCACTTTAAGCCAAGACGGCGGCACTGCTTGCGGCGATTCCGTCTGTTAGGCTGCGTCGTGCCCATCGGTTCGTTCCTGCAAAGCCTGCGCCACACCGGCCTGCACCGTCCCCGCCTGCTGGGATCGGCAGCCCTCGGCCTGCTGGTCTGGCTGCTGCTGCACCTGTCCTCGTTGAATGGCAGCACGCGCGCGCTGGTGGCCTGGAACTGCGGTGTCTGGCCTTACCTGCTGTCGATGGGAAGCCTGATGTTTCGTTGTCCCGCCCCCCGGGTGCGGGCGATGGCCGAGCAGGAAAACGCCAGCAGCGGCAGCTTGCTTCTGGTCATGTCCGCAGCCGCCGTGCTGAGCCTGTTCGCCATCGTGGTGCAACTGGCCCGCTACCGCCATGGCGTCGAAGGAACGCTGGTCGGCATCGGACTGCCGGCCATCACCGTGGTGGGTTCCTGGTTCCTGGTGGGGGTGGTCTACACCTTCCACTATGCGCACATGTTCTACGCGGCGCCGGATGCGCAGCGGCCGCTGGTATTTCCGGAGGGGCTGACGGTGCCGTCCTTCCGCGACTTCCTTTATTTCAGCTTCACCATCGCAGCGGCGGCGCAGACCTCGGACATCAGCGTGCACTCCACCCCGATGCGCGACGCGGTCCTGTCGCAGTCGGTGCTGAGTTTTTTCTTCAACGTCGCCATCCTCGGCCTCTCGATCAATATCGCCGCCGGCCTGGTCGGCGCGCATTGAGCCGCGACGCCGGCCCTCAGTGGCTGGCCCCGGGGTCGGTCCAGCCGCCCCCCAGCGCCTTGTACAGCGCCACCTGGCTTTGCAGTTG
>JAYUHN010000193.1:0-5353 GCA_043766965.1 Ramlibacter sp.
GGCACCGCTGTCCCGGGCCGCCAGCATCGGATCGTGGTGGATGCCATTGACGCGGAATTCGAAGTGCAGGTGCGGGCCGGTCGCCCAGCCGGTAGCACCGACGGCGCCGATGTTCTGCCCCTGCATCAGTTTCTGCCGCGGCTGCACGTTGATGCGGCTCAAGTGTGCGTACACGGTCTCGGTGCTGTTGCCGTGCTGCACGATGACGACGTTGCCGAACCCGTTCTGAACGCCGGCGAATTCGACCACGCCATCTCCCACCGTCCGCACCGGTGTGCCGGTGGGGGCGCCATAGTCGACACCCAGGTGCGCCTTCCATTCCTGCAGGATCGGGTGAAAGCGGACCTCGAAGCCGCTGGTCACGCGTGAAAACTCCATCGGCGAAGCCAGGTAGGAATGCTGCAGGCTGCGGCCATCCAGGGCGTAGTACCCGCCCTTTTGCCCGGGCTGCTCGAACCACATCGCCTGGTGCAGCTTGCCGCCGTTGACGAATTCGGCCGACAGGATGCGGCCCGTGCGAATCGGCTCGCCGTCGGCTTCGAGCGCTTCGTAAACGATGTTGAAGCGGTCGTTCTTGCGCAACGACCGGCGAAAATCGATCTCGGACGAAAAGATGTCGCTCAGCTGGGTTGCCACCGCTTCCGAAACGCGCGCTTCGTCGGCGGCAGCGAACAGCGTTGTGCGGATGGCGCCGCTGGCAAGCCTGGCCGATGCGGTCAGCGGCGCGCTCTCGATGCGCGCGGCGAACTGGTTCTGGCCTTTGCGCTCGATCACCAGCCGGCGGAAACTGCCATCGTCGTCGGGCGCCCAGCGGACGGTGAGCTTGTCGAGCCCGTGCCTGTCGTTGGCTTCCACCGTCACCGTGCGGCCGGCGCTACCGGTGACGACCGAGCGGTAAGCCGGTTCCGCCCGAAGAAAGCTGGCAGCTGCCGGATCGTCCACGCCCAGTCGGGCCAGCAGCGCTTCGACCGTGTCGGTGGACCGCGTCACCTCGGAGCGGAACAACTTCAGGCTGTGCAGGTCCGCACCACCCTGGGTTCCCGCCGCCACCGGCTGGATCGCTTCGAGCACCTGGCGCACCGGCAAGGCCGAGGGGTCCGGGCCGAGCGATGCCACCGCGAATGCGCCGCCGCCGCCGCCAAGCAGCAAGGCCGCAAGGACGGCCGTCACGTGTTTTGGATGATGTTCCAGGGCGTGCGCCGCGCGGGCCAGCAACTCTTCGCCGGCGGCAATGAAACCGTTATTCAAATCAGAGAATCCTTCGACAGACTGGCCGGATTAGTCCTACGGTGCGGCAGGAGAGTTCCTGACACTTACAACCTCGCAGCAAGATTCGCCAAACGTCTCGCCGTTAGAATCCGCTGCACCGAACGGGGTCCCGGAGTATGCCACCGCGATTCGCGAAAAGCTGAAAATCCCTTTATGAATCAAGTAGCTGTTACAAAAATTCATCCGTTGACAGATGCTGTCCGGCAGGCCCTTGCAGTGACGCAGAGAGGGGTAGATGAGCTGCTACCCGTGGAGGACTGGACCTACAAGCTCGCCAGGTCGGCAGCTACCGGCGTGCCGCTCCGGATCAAGCTCGGACTGGATCCGACGGCCCCCGACATCCACGTCGGCCACACTGTCGTGCTCAACAAGATGCGGCAGTTGCAGGACCTCGGACACACCGTCATCTTTCTGATCGGCGACTTCACGTCGATGATTGGCGACCCGTCCGGTCGCAACAGCACCCGGCCAGCGCTTACCGCCGGGCAGATCAAGGCGAATGCGGAGACTTACTACCGGCAAGCCAGCCTGGTGCTCGACCCGGAAAAAACCGAGGTCCGTTACAACAGCGAGTGGAGCGATCCGCTCGGGGCGCGCGGGATGATCGAACTGGCGGCCAGGTACACCGTGGCCCGGATGATGGAACGCGACGACTTCAGCAAGCGGTTCAAGTCGGGCCAGCCGATCTCCGTGCACGAGTTCCTTTACCCGCTGATGCAGGGCTACGACTCGGTGGCGCTTAAAAGCGATCTGGAAATCGGCGGCACCGACCAGAAATTCAACCTGTTAATGGGCCGGCACCTGCAGCAGGAATATGGACAGGAACCGCAATGCATCCTCACCATGCCGCTGCTGGAAGGACTGGACGGCGTCGAGAAAATGTCCAAGAGCAAAAACAATTACATCGGGATCAACGAGGAGCCGAACACGATGTTCGCCAAGGTGCTGTCGATTTCGGACGAACTGATGTGGCGCTGGTTCACGCTGCTGAGCTTTCGCGGCGAAAGCGAGATCGCGTCGCTCAAGCGAGAGGTCGAGGGCGGTCGCAATCCCAAGGAGGCCAAGGTCATGCTGGCCCGGGAGCTCACCAGCCGCTTCCACACTCCGCAGGCCGCTGACGCCGCGCAGCAGGACTTCGACAACCGCAGCAAGGGCGGCGTGCCCGACGCGATGGTGGAGGTGCGACTCGGCGGCGCCCCGCTGGCCATCGGCGCCGTGCTGAAACAGGCCGGGCTGGCGCCGTCGACATCGGAGGCCGGGCGCCTGATCGATGGCGGCGGAGTGCGCGTCGATTCGTCCGTCGTCAGCGACAAGGCCCTGAAGCTGCCTGCCGGAAGCTATGTGGTCCAGGTCGGCAAGCGGAAGTTCGCGCGGGTCATCCTGAATTGAAGCTGACTGCCCGACGCCTCCGTCGTGGCAGTGCCGGCGCCACTTGCACAATACTGCGATGCTGTCTTTTTCCGTGATCAGGAAACTACCCCCACAAGCGCTGATGCGCGCTTCCATCGCGGTGGCCGTGGTGACGATCGGCATGAAGGGGTTCGCATGGTGGATCACGAGTTCCGTCGGGTTGCTGTCCGACGCGATGGAATCCTTCGTCAACCTGGCGAGCGCCGGCTTCGGCCTGCTGATGGTGAGCGTCGCTCGGCGCCCGGCCGACGCCGACCATCCGTACGGCCACCATAAGGCCGAATACTTTTCGTCGGGCTTCGAAGGCTTGCTGATCATCGTGGCCGCCGTCGGCATCATCTGGTCGGCGCTGCAGCGGCTGTTCCATCCGCAGCCGCTCGAGCAGCTGGGCTTCGGCCTGGCGCTGTCGGTGCTCAGTTCCGCACTGAACGGAGCGCTGGCGTGGGCAATGCTGCAATCGTCGCGGCTGCACCGCTCGATCGCACTGGAGGGCGGCGCGCGCCACCTCGTCACCGACGTCTGGACCTCGGCCGGCGTGGTGGTGGGTGTCGGGCTGGTGGCGTTTTCGGGCTGGCAGTGGCTGGACGCCGCCGTCGCCATCGGCGTGGCCCTGAACATCCTGCGCGAAGGCGCGGCCCTGATGTGGAAATCGTCGCAGGGGTTGATGGACGAAGCGCTGGAGCCGGAGGTGCTCGCGGACGTCGAGGAGACCCTTGCCGTTTTCCGGCATCCCACCATCCGCTTTGACCACATCTCGACCCGGCGTTCCGGCCAACGCCGGTTCATCGACTTGCACATGCACATGCCGTCCGACTGGACGCTGGGCCGGGCGGCCGCCGTGCGCGCGTCGGTGGAGCAGGCGCTGATGAGCGCGGTGCCCGGTCTGCGAGCGACCATCCAGCTGCTGCCGAACGACGTCGAAGCGCATTTCGAAGACGAGGAGGACCTGATCTGATCAGCCTCGTCCAGCGTGTCAGCCAGGCGCGGGTGGAAGTCGCCGGCCGCACTGTCGGGGACATCGGCGCCGGCCTGCTGGTCTTTGTCTGCGCCGAACACGGCGACGGCGAACACGAGGCCGACAAGCTGCTGGCAAAGCTTCTGAAGCTGCGGATTTTCAGCGACGATGCCGGCAGGATGAACCGCAGCGTGCAGGACGTCGGCGGCGGTCTGCTGCTGGTCAGCCAGTTCACGCTGGCGGCCGACACCTCCAGCGGCAACCGTCCCAGCTTCACCGGTGCCGCGGCGCCCGAGGAGGGCCGGCGGCTCTACGACTACTTCGTTGCGGCGGCCCGCAAAGCGCATCCGGTGCTTGCGACCGGTGAATTCGGCGCCCACATGCTGGTGCACCTGGTCAACGACGGACCGGTCACGATCCCGCTGCGGGTGACAACCGCAAGTCAGTAGGGATTGTCGAATCCGAGCGCGGCCAGCAGCAGGATTTCGAGCGCTTCCATCTCGAGCGCCTGGCCCTGGTTGCCTTCATGGTCGTAGCCCTGCGCGTGCAGCGTGCCGTGAATCAGCAGGTGAGCGTAGTGCGCTCGCAGGCTCTTGGACTGCTGCCGGGCCTCACGCTCGACCACCGGGCCGCACAGCACCAGGTCGGCCATCACCACCGGCTTCAACGCGTAGTCGAACGTCAGCACATTGGTCGCGTCATCCTTGCCGCGGTACCGCAGGTTGAGGGCCCGGCCTTCCGGCTCGCCGACCACCCGCACGGCGATCTCACCCGGCAGGATGAGCGCATGGGCGACCCAGCGCGCCACCACTGCCCGGCGCAGCACCGTCCGGTGCGCTGCGCTGCCGGGAAAGGCGGAAAACTGAAGCTGCAGGTCCAGCGCCGGGTTCATCTCGCGCGAGCCGGGGAATTCAGCGCGAACACGGCCGGCTACTTCGCATCCCGCTTGCGGGCCGCGTCGTAGGCGTCGACGATCCGGGCCACCAGCGGATGCCGCACCACGTCGGCGCTGGTGAAGCGGGTGTGGGCGATTCCCTTGACCCGCTTCAGGATCGACTCGGCCTCCACCAGCCCGGACAGCTGGCCCTTGGGCAGGTCGATCTGGCTGACGTCGCCGGTCACGACGCACTTGGCACCGAAGCCGATGCGGGTCAGAAACATCTTCATCTGCTCGGGTGTCGTGTTCTGCGCTTCGTCCAGGATCACGAAGGCATTGTTCAAGGTGCGCCCGCGCATGAAGGCCAGCGGCGCGATCTCCAGCGCCTGTCGTTCGAACGCTTTCATGACCTTCTCGAAACCCATCAGCTCGTACAGCGCGTCGTAGAGCGGGCGCAGGTACGGATCGACCTTCTGGCTCAGGTCGCCGGGCAGGAAGCCGAGCTTCTCGCCCGCTTCCACCGCCGGGCGGGTCAGCACGATGCGCTGTACCGCGCTGCGTTCCAGGGCATCGACGGCGCAGGCGACTGCCAGATAGGTTTTGCCGGTGCCGGCGGGGCCGATGCCGAACGTGATGTCGTGGCTCGCGATGTTTTCCAGGTAGACGCTCTGGTTCGGCGTGCGCGCTTTCAGGTCGGTGCGACGCGTCTGCAGCGTCTGTGCGCCGTCTTCGTCTTCAAACAGGGCGCTGTCGCCCGCCAGCATCAGCTGCACCTTGTCGGCGCCGATCGGACGCGCGGCGATTTCGTGCAGCGCCTGCAAAACCTCCATCGCGCGCTGCGC
>JAYUHN010000194.1:0-5343 GCA_043766965.1 Ramlibacter sp.
GCCATTCGCGCGCTCCTCGATTTGTCGCCGAAAATGGCAAGGCTGATCAGGCCAGATGGGTCAGATGAAGTCGTCAGCCTCGATCAGGTATCCGCGGGCGATCACATGCGCGTGCGGCCAGGTGAACGCGTTCCCGTCGATGGCGAAATTCGGGAAGGCCGCAGTAGCCTCGATGAATCGATGGTGACGGGCGAGTCGATGCCAGTGACGAAGAGCGTTGGCGAGAAAGTTATTGGCGGCACCATGAATCAGTCGGGTGGCTTCGTCATGCGTGCCGATAAGGTTGGTCGCGACACAGTTCTGGCGCAGATCGTGCAGATGGTGGCGCAGGCTCAGCGCAGCCGCGCCCCCATTCAAAGACTGGCCGATCAAGTGGCGGGGTGGTTTGTGCCAGCCGTCATTGTTGCGGCGCTCCTGGCCTTTGCCGTCTGGGTGATATGGGGCCCCGAGCCGCGCTTTACCTATGGTCTCATCGCGGCCGTGTCCGTTCTCATTATCGCGTGCCCATGCGCGTTGGGCCTGGCCACGCCCATGTCGATCATGGTCGCCACTGGCAAGGCTGCCACCCAAGGCATCCTGTTTCGTGACGCTGCAGCCATCGAAAACTTTCGCAAGGTCGACACGTCGATCGTCGACAAGACCGGCACGCTGACCGAAGGCAAGCCGCGTTTCGATCGCGCAGTTGCCGCCGCGGGGTTCACCGAAGACGAGGTGCTGCGGATCGCCGCCAGCCTCGACCAGGGCAGCGAGCATCCGCTGGCGGACGCGATCGTGAAAGCGGCGCGCGAGCGTGGTCTGGTGCTGGACAAAGCGGAGGGTTTCGAATCCGGCAGCGGCGTCGGCGTGCGCGGCAGTGTGCGCGGCAGGCAGGTGGCGTTGGGCAACACGGCGTTGATGAACCAGTCGGGGGTAGCGGTCGACAGCCTGATGGCGCAGGCCGAGGGACTACGGGCCGAAGGTGCCAGCGTGATGTTCCTCGCAATCAATGGCAAGGCGGCGGGCCTGCTGGCCGTCTCCGACCCGATCAAGGCGAGCACAGCCGAGGCGCTGCTGGCATTGAAGGCATCGGGCATGCGCGTGATCATGGCAACCGGGGATGGCTTGACCACTGCCAAAGCAGTGGCTGCAAGACTGGGCATCGAGGAGGTGCACGGCGAGGTCAAGCCGGCCGACAAGCTGGCGCTGGTGGACAAGTTGCAGCGCGAAGGCCGCATCGTCGCCATGGCCGGCGACGGCATCAACGATGCTCCAGCGCTGGCCAAGGCCGACGTTGGCGTGGCCATGGGCACGGGCACCGACGTCGCGATGAACAGTGCCCAGGTGACGCTGGTCAAGGGCGACCTGCGGGGCATTGCGGTGGCGCGGACGATTTCGAACGACACCATCGCCAACATGAAGCAGAACCTGGCCTTCGCCTTTGTCTACAACTCCCTTGGCGTGCCGCTGGCGGCCGGTGTCATGTTCCCGTTCACGGGCTGGCTGCTGTCGCCGATGATCGCCGCGCTGGCAATGAGCCTGAGCTCGTTTTCGGTCATTTCCAATGCCTTGCGGTTGAGAAAATCGAAGTGATGCGGCGGGCGCCGGCGCCGCAAGGCCATCTGGGTCTCCAGCTGACGCTTGCAGCGCTGGTGCTGATCGGCTTCAGCTGGCTGTTCGGCGGAATCGCCGAGGATGTGGTCAGCGGCGATCCGCTCACCGTCATCGACGTACAGCTGGCCCGGTGGTTCAGCAACCATGCGGCGCCCGCGCTGACCCGTGCCATGCTGGTGGTGTCCGACCTGCATGGCGTGCAATCGATGAGCGTGCTGGCCGGCGTGACGGCCGCTGTGTTGGCCTGGAGGCGCAACTGGTCATGGCTGATGGTGCTGGTGCTGTCGATGCCGGGCGGCATGCTGGTCAATGTGCTGATGAAGCTTGCCTTTCAACGGGCCCGCCCCGTCAGCGACCATCCGCTGCTGGTCCTCACGTCGTACAGCTTTCCGAGCGGTCACGTGGCGGGAGCGACCCTGTTCTACGGATTGCTGGCAGCCATATACGCGTCCGGCCATCGCGGCTGGGGCGGCAAGGTCATGGCTGTGCTTTCCGCGACCGCCGTGGTGGTGCTGGTCGCCCTCAGCCGGATGGTGCTGGGCGTGCATTACCTGAGCGACGTGCTCGCCGCTTTTGCGGAAGGGGTTGCCTGGCTGACGGTCTGCATGGTGGGCGTTCGCACGTATTGGCAATACCGTGCGGACACGCAGCGCCGCGGGTGAGCCGGCGGCGAGCTGAATTTCGCGTCAGTCCAGCGTCTTTCGGTACAGGCTCAGGCCCACCGCGATCGCGGCTGTCAGGAAGGCCAGGATCGGCCAGATGTCAGGCCACAGTTGCGTCATCCCGATGTCCTTGAGCATGATGCCGCGCACCAGCCGCAGAAAGTGCGTGAGGGGCAACACGTTCCCGACCCATTGCGCCCACACGGGCATACCCCGGAACGGAAACATGAAGCCTGAGAGCAGGATCGACGGCAGAAAGAAAAAGAAGTTCATCTGCATCGCCTGGAGCTGGTTGCGAGCCAGCGATGAGAACGTGATGCCCAGTGCAAGATTCGCGGCAATGAAGATGGACACCGCCGCGGACAGCAGAAGCACGCTTCCGGCCAGTGGCACCCTGAACAGCGCCAGGGCTGCCAGCAACAACAGCGTGACCTGCACCAGCCCGATCAGGATGTAGGGCACGATCTTGCCGGTCATCACCTCGATCGGAAGTGCCGGCGTGGCCAGCAGGTTTTCGAAGGGGCCGCGCTCGCGCTCGCGGGTCATTGCCAGGCCAGTCATCAGGACCATGGTCATCGTCAGTATGGTCCCAAGCAAACCGGGGCGGGGTTCAGGTGGGCCAGCGGACCTTGCAGGTCGCGGGCGAGGGCGGTCCGAACCGCCACCTCAAGCGCTGCGATGGCGTTCCCGGTGGCGCTGGGGTCCGTTGCATCCGCTTCGACCAGCAGCACCGGCCTGTCGCCTCGAACAAGGCTGCGACCGAACTGGGCGGGAATCGTAACGACAAACTGAACAGCACCGCTCGCCAGCAGGTCATCGGCTTGTCCGCGGGTAGTCACTTCGTGGTCGACAGTGAAGTACCCGGTGTTTTCAAGGCCCCGCACCAGGCTGCGTGCAAAAATGCTGTGGTCGGCATCGAGCACTAGGCCTATCAATCGTTCTGCGGCATCCGTAAACCGTGGTGCGGCCAGCAACTCCCTCCAGAACGCAGGGCAGGAGACCGCCATCCGATCAATTCGTGGTGGAGGAAAAGGACTGCAGGAACACGGCCAGTGCCTGGATCTGATGGTCGGACAATTCGTGCGTGACCTGCTTCATGGCGGCGCCCAGTGGCCGTTGATCTGTCCGCTGGAAAATCACCAGCTGCTTGGCGACATAGTCAGCATGTTGCCCGGCCAGCCGTGGAAACTGTGCGTTGCCTTCGCCGCGTGAGCCGTGGCACGCACTGCACATCGTCACGCCCTTGTCCGGAATCCCCTCGCTGAAAATCCGCCTTCCTTCGGCCACGAGCGATGCGTTCCCCGGCGACCCGATCGTCGGCGTCTGGCTGGAGAAGTAGTCGGCCAGGCCCTGCACCTGGCTGGGCGTGAGCTGCGTGAAACCCCACATGTATTGAGCGCCCGCTGGGTTGGACCGGTTGTGGCTCTTGAATTCCACAAGCTGGGCAACCAGGTACTCACGCTGCTGTCCGGCCAGTTTTGGAAACGCGGGAGAAACCGAGTTTCCCGTCACGCCATGACAGGCCGAACAAACCTGCTGAGCCATTGTGATGGCAGAAACCTCGGGGTTGCCCACCGCGCGCGATCGATCGATCTGGGAACAGCCGGCGACCAGCGCGGACAACCCGACCAACCGAACCATGGCTGCGAAGCGTGCGGCACATTTCATGGTGTCCTCCAGTCTTTAGTAGGCAAACCAGGCGTACAGGTAAGCGGTGTTGTTGTCCCGGGCATTCCGCCCATTGCCGTCGAAGTTGGAGCTGCCGCCCAAGTACCGGGTGAATGCGGTGTATTGCGCACCCACGCGCAGGTATTGGTTGGGCATCCAGAAAACCTCAGGGGTCCATCCCCGCGTGGCCGGGGAATTCGTCACGCCCCCGGCAAATGCCAGGCTGTCGCCGCTGCCATTCACATTGAAGAACGACAAGCTGGCACCGTATTTCGACTGGTAGATGTAGGACACCTTGCTTCTGAATGTCCGCAGCGTGGCGGAGGCGCTGTCGGCGAGCACCAGGTTCTGCGAGTCGCTGATGCGCTCCCTGATGTAGCGGGCCTGCGCTGTCACCGTGTGCGGTTCCAGGATGTACTGGTATTGGGCATCAACCCCGACGTCCCGAAACTTGGTCGAACCGGAATCAAAGATGGGCTGGGCCTCGCCGTCATTCGGGAAGACGTCCGCGGTCATCCCGAGCGCGCCCAGCATCCAGTTGTGGGCACCCGCTTCTCCGGTGTAAGCCAGCCGCCAGTAGGGGTTGCGGCCGCGGACGAAGGTGCGTGGGTGGTCGGCACTGCCTGCGTGATTACCTTGCCGCAGGATCGACAGAATGCCGCTTGCCGACTGATAGCTCGACAGCTCGGCATAGATGGTTTTCTTCCAGTACAGGTAGGCGCCCAGCCCGGCGACCTGCTGGGCCAATCCCCCTTCCAGCAAGGTCTGGAACGGAGCGTGCGCGACCGGGCTGATCGACGAGGAGACGTAAGGATACGACCACGCCGGCGAACTGTTCCAGGCGTCCTGGACACTGGGGTTGTTGTTCAGTGTCACTCCGTAGACAAGGTCGCGATCCGGGCCGATCACGTGGTCTGCGTAACGGATGTCGGTGTTGTCGGCGCCAAAGTGGCCGACCCACTTGCCCGAATCATCCTGATGGTCATGTGCGACGTACGTGTATTGGGCAAAGAAGCCCAGGTTGTCGGTGGCTTTGCCGGCCAGGAACACGCTGGCGAAATCGAAGATCGGCTGTCCATCCTTGGGCGAAACGTCGGCGCCGGTCGAGTCGGTATTGTTGCGGGTTTTCGACAGGCTGGTGACAAGCATGGCCGCCAGCGGGTTCTTGCGTTCGCCCTGGGTGTAGCCGGTGAGCTTGAACATTCGGCCATAAGGCGTCAACTCGGGAAATTGGCCTCCGGCATGGCAGGCAACGCAGCTTTGCCCCGTTTGCCGCGCGAAGGAGGGAACAGCGCTCGCCGACAATGGCAAAAGAGCAAGCAGGAGACCCATGGTCACGAGCGACCGGAGGGTTTTCATGACCCGCCGCAACGACGAAGGCAGGTGCGATTGGCCGCTTCCTGCGGATTGCTGCTTCTCCAGT
>JAYUHN010000195.1:0-1959 GCA_043766965.1 Ramlibacter sp.
GTCCTCAAATCTCGATACTAACGCGATGCCTTCGGACTTGCCGGAAAAGTTCCATCGTTCTTCCCACCCGCGAAGACAGCGATGCACTTGGCCCGTTCCGAGCAGGAGCAGCAGGTGCAAATATAAGTCCATTACCTTGCGCTGATTCAATTGCGCCAATGGCGGGACGATCCGAAGTCGGAGGAACGGCCAGGCGACTAAGATCGCACTCATGTTGACGTCTGCCTCGACCAGCTCGTCGCTCTCACAGCCGATGAAGTTGACGTGTGATCGCATTTGCTTGGACCCACCTGGGGACACCGTGGGTGACTTCTGCGTGGTCGGAGAGCCGGACCAGTTCCGTGGGACGGCCGCATGACGCGGGAATCGGCCGACATCCAGTGCCTTCAAACGATCACGGCCGGCGCCATCGTGCTGGAACCCCTGACCGCGGCGCACGCCGAAGCAATGTTCCAGGTGCTGGCCGATCCGCAGCTCTATTTGTATCTCGACGAGTCCGCCCCGGGCTCTGTGGAAGAACTGCGCCGCACCTATGCAAGGCGCGAATCGCGCAGGTCACCCGACGGCAAGCAGCTCTGGCTGAACTGGGTGATTCGCGTCGCCGGACAGGCGCCCGTCGGCTATGTCCAGGCCACGGTCACCGGGCCCGGCGTCGCCTGGGTGGCCTTCGTGGTGGCTGGCAGTCACTGGGGCCGGGGCCTGGGGTTCACCGCAACCAACGCAATGCTTGCCCATCTGAAGCAAGCGTATGGCGTGCGTCATTGCATGGCGACGGTCGAAAACGACAACGAGCGATCCATCCGCCTGCTGAAGCGGCTGGGCTTTCGGCCGGCAACACCGTCGCAGGCCGGTGCGCATGCGCTGTCCGGAACCGAGCGCTTGTTCCTGCGCGCCCGCACCGACTGCGGTGGCTAGACCGCGTCCTCAGCGCCAGCGAGGGGTCAGCGTGAATTCGGTGTCGAGGCTTGCGCCGGGTTCGAGCCGCGCTCCGCCCAGCGGCTCGTGGCCGTAGCGCGGCAAGAGGTTGAGCCAATCCGTGCACTGGCTGACCGGCTCTGCGCAGAAGTGGACGACCCCACGCGGGCAGTACAGGACGAAGTAGTCCAACGGGACAACGGCCTGCATCACGAGACTCCGCACCGGCCCGTCGGCATCGGCCGGCCATTCGACCAGAGCGTCGCGTTCCCAGCCGATGAAATTGTTGTCCAGGTTCAGCGCCGACAACACCACACCCTGGCGCAGCCGTGCGACGGTGTCGCCGATTTCCAGCTGCGTCGGCATCACTTCGGCGTCTCCCAGCCACATAGCGGCGGTGGGGCTGGTAAGGCGCGTGCCTGGGGTGTGCGGAAAGTACGGATGGTGGCCGATGCCGGCCGGCATGGCGACGCTGTCGTCATTGCGCAGCGACATGTGGACCGTGAGCGAGGTCTCGTCCAGGCTGACACGCTGCCGGGCGGAAAAGCGCCACGGCCAGGCTTCGCTGGCCGCGACCTGCAGCGCCAGCACCGCCTCGCCGGCACCGGACGACTCGACCCGCCACGGCCGCTGCCAGCCGATACCGTGCAAGGGATGCGGCGACGGGCTGGACGGATGATTCGGCGGAAAGCGGATCTCCCGGCCCTCGAAACTGGCCCGCCCGTTGCGGATGCGGTTGCAGAACGGCAGCAGCGGAAAGCTCGCCATTCCAAGGGGGTCGGTGCGATCGAGCGCTTCCGGCGTGGCCGGCCGCAGCCAGTGCGTCGCTCGCTGGTGGCCCTCCTGCTGCCATTCGCGGCTGAAACTCGCGATCGAGCCGCCAACGTCGGGTGCCAGAGTCACGCGCAATTCGCCTGCTGACAAGGTGAGCAAGGCGGCGTGATCGCGGGTCGCGGCAGATGTCTGAAGGTCCAATGGAATCTCTTGTCAGGGTTGCACGAAGCATTTCAGCCGGCGAAGGCCCGGTCCCTTTCGGGGGTGCAG
>JAYUHN010000196.1:0-1958 GCA_043766965.1 Ramlibacter sp.
TGCTCTTGGCCAGCTTGCCGGCGTCGATGTCGACCTGGTTGGCCGTCACCACGATGGCGGCGATCTGCGGGTCCGTGGGCCCGGGTTGGGCAACCGCCGCAGTCAGGCCAGATGCGAAAAGCGCCAGCGCCGTCAGTTGACTTTTTTTGACCATGATCGAAGTTCCTTCAGTTGAGCCATCCCCGCTCCGCCGGACTGGCGTTGCGCTGGGTTATGGCTATAGATGCCGCATCGGGACGCCCTGTTCCCACGGTCGCGCAGTCTGTCGGGTTCAACTAGCCCCCGTGAAACCCCTTGAGGATGTCTTCGACGGGTTTGTCGGGGTCGATGGTCGAGTCGTTGGTCCGCTGCGGCGAATCGAGCTTGCGACTCTCTTGCTCGCTTTTTTCGAGTTTGGCCTTCACGTCGTCCGGCGGCGTGGGGCTGCTGGCATCGTTCAGATCCGACATCGCGCGCTCCATTGTGGGAATATCGACGATGTTGGGCCTTGGCACACTGAAGTCAATCGTCCCATGGCAAGCAGACCTGTAGGACAAGAGCCCAGGTCCGACAGAATAGGGGCATGGAAGCCAACCAGATCGAAGCGCTCGAACGCGCCACAGTCCAGGCCGTTTCTCCCGACGCTCTCACGGAAATCGCCGGATGGGTGCTGCCATTCGATACCGGCACTGTCGCCCGGGCCAAGAGCGCTGTTCCGCTCAGCCACGCGCCTCCTGCGCTTTCCGTGTTGCCGGAAATTGAAGCAGCCTACGCGCGCCGCGGCTTTCCGGCGATGCTGCGGATCCCGGTGTCGCCGCCGTTCGACCCGTTCCGCGCCATGCTGAAGCAGCGAGGCTACCGGGAACAGATCGTGACTGCTGTCTGCGTCGCGGTGGCCTCGCGGGTACGGGCTGTTTCGAGCGGAGCACCCGCCGACCTGCTCGACGCACCGCATGCGGGCTGGGCCTCGGTGTTCCTGGGCGAGGGTTTCGATCCGGTCGACGGCGCCAGCCGGGTGGATAAGCTCTGCGCGGCCCCCGGCTCCGTGTTCGCGACTATGTGGGAAGACGGCCGGGCCGTGGCTGCCGGTGCGGCCGCGTTCAGTCATGGCTGGGCGAGCATCCACGGCATGCGCACCGCCAGCGGCTGCCGTGGCCGCGGCCTGGCCGGCCAGGTGCTTGCCACGCTGGCCCATGCGGCGATCGAAAGAGGCCATGAAAGCGTCTTCCTGCAGGTAGCGACGGACAACATCGCAGCGCAATCGCTGTACCGGCGAGCCAACTTCGAGCGGGCATGGACCTATTCGTATTGGGTGCGGCAGGTTGCGGGGGCCCATGCCTGACGGGCAGCGCACGCTCACCATTGCGCTGGACAACGGCGCAGGCGTCTCAGCCCTGCTCGTCGCGCCGGTCAACGCGCAAGCCTGCCTGGTATTCGCGCACGGGGCCGGGGCCGGAATGGACCACTCTTTCATGGTCGCCATCGCGACCGGCCTGGCGCAACGCGGCATTGCGACACTGCGCTTCCAGTTCCCGTTCATGCAGCAAAGCTCGAAACGCCCCGACTCCCCGGCGGTGGCGCAGGCTGCGGTTCGGGCAGCGGTTGCAGAAGCGGCGAAGCAACTGCCACACCTGCCGCTTTTTGCCGGCGGCAAGTCGTATGGCGGCCGCATGACGTCGCAGGCGCAGGCGGCCCGGCCGCTCGCCGGCGTGCAGGGACTCGTCTTCGCCGGTTTCCCGCTGCATCCGGCAGGCAAGCCCTCGACGGAACGGGCGAAGCATCTGCTTGACGTGCGGCTTCCGATGCTCTTCCTGCAAGGAACGCGCGACGCGCTGGCCGAACTCGCCTTGGTCCGCGACACGACCCCAAGCTCGGGCCGCTCGCCACGCTCCACGTCGTCGATGGTGCCGATCACGCCTTCCACGTTCTCGCGCGCTCGGGGCGCAACGACGTGCAGGTGCGCGATGAACTGCTCGATG
>JAYUHN010000197.1:0-1957 GCA_043766965.1 Ramlibacter sp.
AAGGCGCGCGCATAGACGCCCGGCGCGCTGTGCGGCTGGAAGAAAACCAGGTCGCCACCATGACCGTCGTTTCGCGCCCGGAAGAAATGGTTGAAGCCCATTTCGAACAAATCCGCCGCGCTCGCGTAGCTCGCGATGTGGCCTCCGAGATCGCCGTAGGCGGCGTTGGCACGCGCCACCATCGCAAGGGCGTTCCAGCGCATCAACGACGCCAGTTTTTCCTCGAGGGCCAGGTCGCCGGGAAACGACGGCTGCCGGTCGACGCCGATCGTGTTGACGTATGGCGTCACCAGTTCCGGGGTCCAGTCGACCTGCGAACTGCGCGCCAGGCGCACCAGTTCGTCCAGCACGAAGCGCGCGCGCTGCGGTCCCTCGGCGGCAACGAGAGCCACGAAGGCGTCGCGCCATTCGGCGGTTTCGGCGGGATCGGTATCGGCGCCAGGATGCGTCAGGAAGCCGGTGAGGCTGTGGTCGGTCATGCTGCGACTGTAGGCAGGAAAGACCCGAACAGGGTTGCAAACAGCAGGAAAAAGCGTGAGCCAGCAGCATAAGATGCTGCGTTCATCACTTTTTACGGCACGACAATGCAGATCGACGCGATCGACTTGAAGATCCTGGCGCAGCTCCAGGACGACAGCTCGCAGACCAATGTGGAACTGGCCAGGCGGGTCCACCTGTCGCCCTCGCCCTGCCTGGTGCGCGTGAAGGCGCTCGAGGCGGCAGGGGTGATCGATCGCTACGTCGCCTTGACCAGTGCACGCGCCCTGGGCCTGGGCCTGAACGTGTTCATCTCGATCAGCCTGAAGGAACAGAGCCGCGAATCGCTGGCCGAATTCGAGCGCCGGATCGCAGAACACGATGAGGTGATGGAGTGCTACCTGATGACGGGAGACAGCGACTACCTGATCCGCGTGGCGCTGGCCGACATCGCCGCGCTCGAGCGCTTCATCCTGAACCAGCTCACGCCGATTCCGGGGATCGAGAAAATTCGGTCGAGCTTCGCGCTGAAGCAGGTGCGGTACAAGACGGCGCTGCCGTTGCCGAGATGACCTGGATGACTACTTCGTCGCCGCCGGCGCCACGCGCCAGATGGTGTTGCCCACGTCGTCCGCCACCAGCAGTGCGCCTTTGGAATCCAGTGCGACGCCGACCGGGCGGCCGTAGGCCTCACCCTCCGGACTGATGAAACCAGTGAGGAAATCGATCGGCTCGCTGACCGGCTTGCCGCCGGAAAACGGAACGAACACCACCTTGTAGCCGCTGCGGGGCTTGCGGTTCCACGAGCCGTGTTCGCCGATGAAGGCGCCGCTGGCGTAGTTGGCTGGCATGCGCGAATCCGAAAAAGCGAGTCCCAGCGCCGCGACGTGGGCGCCGAGGCCGTAATCGGGTGCGATCGCCTTGCTCACCATGTCGACCCGCACCGGGACGACGCGCACGTCGACGTTGTGGCCGTAATAGCTCCAGGGCCAGCCATAGAAGGCGCCGTCCTTGACCGAGGTGAGGTAGTCCGGAACCAGGTCGTCGCCAAGCTCGTCGCGTTCATTGGCAACGGTCCAGAGCACCTTGCTGGCCGGTTCCCAGGCCATCCCGTTCGGATTGCGCAGCCCTGTGGCGAACAGGCGCTTCTCGCCGGTCACCCGGTCCACTTCCCAGATCGCGGCGCGGCCTTCTTCGGCGGCGAGGCCGTTCTCGCCGACGTTGCTGTTCGAGCCGACCGTCGCGTACAGCTTGCTGCCGTCGGGGCTGGCGATGATGTTTTTGGTCCAGTGGTGGTTGATGGGGCCACCCGGCAAATCCGTGACCTTCACGGGCGCGACACTGATTTTCGTCTGCCCCGTCACGTACGGCACCTTGACGATGGCATCCGAGTTGGCGATGAACAGTTCGTTGCCCACCAGCGCCATGCCGATCGGCGAATTCAGGCCGGAAAGAAACACGCTGCGCGTTTCCGCCGCGC
>JAYUHN010000198.1:0-14009 GCA_043766965.1 Ramlibacter sp.
GTGATGCCGTTGACGCGGCCCCACTTCACTTCGCCGGATGCGATGAACTGGTCGATCAAGACCTGCGCGCCATTGACGAAATCACCGAACTGCGCTTCCCAGATCACCAGTGTGTTGGGGTCGTTCGAGGCATAGCCGTACTCGAACCCGAGCACCGCTTCTTCCGACAGGATCGAGTCGATGACCACGAACGGCGCCTGGTTCTCGGTCACGTTCTGCAGTGGAATGTAGGTCCCGATGTCCCACTTTTCGCGGTTCTGGTCGTGCAGAACCGCGTGTCGGTGGGTGAAGGTGCCCCGGCCCGAATCTTCGCCCGACAGCCGAATCGGGTAACCGCTGGCCACCAGCGATGCGAAGGCCATGTGCTCGCCCATGCCCCAGTCGATGTTGACTTCGCCGCGGCCCATGGCGGCCCGGTCGTCCAGGACCTTCTTCACCAGCGGATGCGCGGTGAAATCAGCCGGCAAGGTGGTGATCTTCTGCGCCAGCCGCTTCCACTCGGCCGTGGGGATGGCGGTGTCGCCCGCGTCGGTCCACTTCTTGCCGAGGTACGGGCTCCAGTCCACCGCATACTTGCTCTTGAAGTTGGTCAGCACCGGGTCGACAGTGTGCTTGCCGGCGTCCATCGCAGCGCGGTAGGCCTTCACCATGTCGTCGCCGAGCGTGTCGCCCATGCCCTGGGCCGCCAGCTTGTCCGCGTACAGCTTGCGCGTTCCGGGATGGGCGGCGATCTTCTTGTACATCAGCGGCTGGGTCAGCGACGGCGTGTCCTGCTCGTTGTGTCCGAGCTTGCGGAAGCAGACGATGTCGAGCACCACGTCCTTGGCGAATTCCATCCGGTAGTCCAGGCAGATCTGCGTCGCCAGCACCACCGCTTCCGGATCGTCGCCATTCACGTGCAGCACCGGCGCCTCGATCATCTTGACCACGTCGGTGCAGTACAGGGTCGAGCGGCTGTCGCGCGGATCGCTGGTGGTGAAGCCGATCTGGTTGTTGATCACGATGTGCACCGTGCCGCCGGTGAAATAGCCGCGGGTTTCGGCCAGCGCCAGCGTTTCCATCACGACGCCCTGCCCTGCGAAGGCCGCGTCGCCGTGCACCAGCACCGGCAACACCTGCTTGCCCTGCGGGTCGGCGCGGCGGTCCATCCGGGCCCGCACCGACCCTTCGACCACCGGATTGACGATCTCCAGGTGCGACGGGTTGAACGCCAGGCTCAAGTGCACCGGGCCGCCGCGCGTCGTGACGTCGGAGCTGAAACCCTGGTGGTACTTGACGTCCCCGGCCGGCAGGTCCTCCTTGGCCGTGTGGTCGAACTCGGCGAACAGGTCGCCGGGCATCTTGCCCAGCGCGTTCACCAGCACGTTGAGCCGGCCGCGGTGCGCCATGCCGATCACGATCTCCTGCACGCCCTTGATCCCCGCCTCCTGGATCAATTCGTCCATGGAGGCGATGAAGCTTTCGCCGCCTTCCAGCGAGAATCGCTTCTGTCCGACGTACCTGGTGTGCAGGAAGCGCTCGAGACCCTCGGCCGCCGTCACGCGATCGAGCAGATGCTTCTTCTTGTCGGCCGTGAAGTTCGGCTTGCTGCGGATGCTTTCGAGGCGCTGCTGCCACCAGCGCTTCTTGGCCTGGTCGCTGATGTACATGTACTCCGCGCCGATGGTGCCGCAGTAGGTTTCACGCAGGGCGTTAATCAACTCGCGCAGCGTCATCGTCTCCTTGCCGAAGAAGGTGTTGCTGGTGTTGAAGACGGTTTCCTGGTCGGCGTCGGCGAAGCCGTAGAAGGCGGGATCCAGTTCGGGAATCTTTTCGCGCTCGGTCCGCTTGAGCGGGTCGAGGTCGGCCCAGCGCGCGCCGACGTTGCGGTACGCCGCGATCAGCTGCTGGACGGCGGTGCGCTTGCGGCCCAGTTCCGAATCGGCCCCGCTGGCTTCGACCACCTTGGTGCCGCCCTGCTTGGCGCGCTCGGCGAAGGCGTTGATCACCGGCTGGTGCGGAACATCCTTCGCATTGCTGCCGTCGGCGGCCGGAACGTTCTGCAGCGCATCGAAGTAATCGCGCCAGTTATCGGGGACGCTGCCCGGGTTGGCCAGGTAGTTCTCGTACATCTCCTCGACATAGGGCGCATTGCCGCCGAAGAGATAGGAATTGCCCTGGTAGGCTGTGTAGACGGAACTGGCTTCACTCATTGCGCTGCACTTTCCGCCTCCCTGCGGGAGACTTTGGCTGGTTCGAGAAACCTCCCGCGACACGGCTGGACCGGTTGGCGGATGCGACTGTGGCTGGAAGGGCCTGTGTTGCAACGTCGATTGTGCCATCTTTGGGCTCACGGATAATGGTGGGCTCACTCCAGCTGTTCCGACAATGACCTCAACCGCCACCGCCCTCGACCCTCTCGCCAAGCGGCTGCAGACCGTCCAGCACCTCATCGCCAGCGGCAAGCTGTCGGAGGCGGCGCAGCGGCTGCAAACCGCTGCCAAGTCGGCCCCCGG
Source organism: Ramlibacter sp. (assembly GCA_043766965.1). Classification (GTDB taxonomy): domain Bacteria; phylum Pseudomonadota; class Gammaproteobacteria; order Burkholderiales; family Burkholderiaceae_C; genus Ramlibacter. The sequence goes on from JAYUHN010000198.1 coordinate 2,496, forward strand.
CGATCCGCGTGTGTACCTGACCGGGATGAAACTGGCTGAAGCGGCAGGTCAGCCGCAGCGGGCGCAGGACGCAGCCCGGCGCGCGCTTCAACTCGCGCCTGAATGGCCGGTCGCCATGACCGAACTGGCCTTGCTGCTCGCGCGGCAAGACCAGCTCGAGGAGGCCATCACGCTGGCGCAACGGTCCATGGCGCTCGACGGCGACAACCCCCAGGTGCTGGGGCGGGTGATCGACATCGCGCATCGGGCGAAGCGTCTCGATCTGGCGCTGGTCTGGATCCGCCGCGCCATCGATGTCGCCCCACACACGTTGCTGCTGCGGCTGCAATTCGCGCACGACCTGCGCCTGACCGGACAGCGCTCAGAAGCGATCCAGACGTACGACGCAATTCTCGCGACCGTGCCCGGCAACCCGCAGGCGTTGCTGGGGCGTGCACAAACACTGATCGAGACGGACGACCTGGGCCGCGCGGCGCAGGACACGGCTGAGCTCACCGCACAGGACGCGGGCAACGAGGAATACCGGTTCTGGCACCAGCTGGCGCAGGGCATCACGCCCGCGCGGCAGCCGGTCGGCATGGTCCGCGAGCTGTTCGACAGCATGTCCGACGGGTACGACCAGCACATCGTCGCCCAGCTCAAATACAAGTTGCCGCGCGAGGTCGCCCGGGCGATCAAGACGCTGTATCCCGAGAGCAAGCTCAACGTGCTGGACCTGGGCTGCGGCACCGGCCTGCTCGGTGCCTGCCTTGGCCGCGTCGACGGCGCCATGATCGGCGTCGAGGTGTCGCCCAGGATGATCGAACAGGCGGCCCGACATGGGGTCTACGATCGTTTCCACAACGTCGACCTGCTCGACGCCCTGCGCGAAACGCCGGCGTCGCTGTACGACGTGATCGCGGCGCTCGATGTGTTCATCTACGTCGGCGACATCGCCGGCGCGGTCCCCGATGCCTTCCGGGTGCTGCGCGACGGCGGACGGTTCATTTTCTCGTGCGAGACAGCCTCCGAATCGGAAGCAGACCTGGTGCTGCGCCCGACCATGCGCTACGCGCACAAGGTGAGCCAAGTCGAAGCGCTTTGCCGTGCGGCAGGCTTCGACAGCGTCGCGGTTGAAAGCATGACGCTGCGTTACGAAGCGCTGGAGCCGGTTCAGGGCTTCCTGGTAACGGCCGGCAAGCCAGCCTAGGTTTTCACCGAGTCGCGGATCTGCTGCAACGCCGCCGGGTCCTCGATCGCGGTCAGGTCACCGGTGTCGCGGCCTTCGCACACTGCCTGGATGGCTCGGCGCACCAGCTTGCCGCTTCGGGTCTTGGGCAGCAGCGTCACGAAACGAACCCGCGACGGCCGCGCGATCGCACCGAGTTGCGTGTCGACGCGCTTCATGATCTCGCCCTCGAGACGCAGCCGGGCGGCGTCGTCCTTGAGGCCCGACGGGTCGCGTGCCACGACGAAAGCCATCGCGACTTGCCCCTTCAAAGGGTCGGCGACGCCGACCACGGCAACCTCGGCGACGTTCGGATGGCTGGAAATGCTTTCCTCGATCTCCCGGGTACCGAGCCGGTGGCCAGCGACGTTGATCACGTCGTCGGTGCGGCCCAGTATGTAGTAGTACCCGTCCTCGTCACGGATCCCCCAGTCGAACGTGCTGTACACCAGCCGGCCGGGGATGCTTTTCCAGTAAGTGTTCACGAAACGTTGGTCGTCGCGCCAGACCGTCTGCATGAAGCCGGGCGGGGTCGGCCCCTCGATCGCCAAGACGCCCTTGTCGCCGGCCCCCGTCAGTTCCGCGCCGGTTTCTTCATGCAGCAGCATGATGCGATAGCCGTACATCGGCACGCCTGGACTGCCGAACTTGCTGGCCTTGCGCTCCACGCCATTGGCGATGGTGAGGATCGGCCAGCCGCTCTCGGTCTGCCAGTAGTTGTCGATGATCGGGACGCCCAGTCCTTCGCTGATCCAGCGCGCTGTCGGTTCGTCCAGCGGCTCGCCGGCCAGGTACAGGGCCTTCAGGCTGGAGAGGTCGTATCTGCGCAGGAAAGCGGGGTCCTGCTTCTTCAGCACCCGCACCGCCGTTGGCGCGCTGAACATCGCGGCGACCTTGTACTTTTCGACCAGTTTCCACCAGACCCCCGCGTCCGGGCGGGTCGGAAGACCTTCGTACATGATGGTCGCCATCCCGGCGATCAACGGCCCATACACGATGTAGCTGTGGCCCACCACCCAGCCGATATCGCTGGTGGAGAAGTAGGTTTCGCCCGGGTTTGCCAGGAAGATGTGCTTCATGCTCGCCGCGAGTGCTACCGCATAACCGCCGACGTCGCGCTGCACACCCTTGGGCTGGCCGGTGGTGCCGCTGGTGTAGATCGTGTAGCTGGTGTCGGTGGATTGCAGCCACTCGCACGCGACGTTCGTGGCGGCGTGTTTCCGGGAAAGCGCGTCCCAGTCGTGGTCCCGACCAGCGACCATCTCCATCGGCGCCAGTCCCCGATCGATGAGCAGCACCGCCGCCGGCTTGTGGCTCGACAGCCGGATGGCTTCGTCCAGCAGCGGCTTGTACGGCGTGACTTTGCCGGCCCGGGAACCGGCGTCCGCGCTAACGATGGCAACCGGTGTCGCATCTTCGATCCGGGAGGCCAGCGCCTGCGACGCGAAGCCGCCGAAAACCACCGAGTGGATGGCGCCGATCCGCGCGCACGCCAGCATCGCGAACGCCGCTTGCGCGATCATCGGCAGGTAGATCAGGACGCGGTCGCCCTTGCTCACACCCAGCGACAGGAGCATCGCGGCGGCCCGCTGCACTTCGGCGTGCAACTCGCGAAAACTGTACACGCGCTCGGCGCCGGTTTCGGTCGAGACGCAGATCAGCGCGGCCTGCTCCGCACGTTGGACCAGGTGCCGGTCGACAGCGTTGTGGCACAGGTTGGTGGTGCCGCCGACGAACCAGCGCGTGAACGGGGGATTGCTGTCGTCGCAGATGCGCTGCGGTTGCGTCTGCCAGTCGATCAGCTTGGCTTGCTCCCTCCAGAACGCATCCGGATGCTCGATCGAACGGCGGTAGAAAGCAGCATAGTCACCGTCGGCGGCAAAGTCTGACTGGGCCATGGCGTCTCCTTTGTTCATCAGCTGATCTTCACCACGACCCGGCCACGGACCTTGCCCGCCATCAGGTCGGCGGCACGGGCAGGCGCCTGCGCCATCGATACTTCTTCCGTGATGGTTTCCAGCCTGGCGGGATCAAGGTCACGGGCCAGCCGGTCCCAGGCCTGCTGGCGCCGCGGCAACGGCGCCATCACGCTGTCGATCCCCACCAGCGTGATGCCGCGCAGGATGAACGGCATGACGGTGGAAGGAAAGTCCGCGCCCTGGGCCAGCCCGCAAGCGGCGACCACTGCGCCGTAACGCGCCTGCGCGCACGCGTTCGCCAGCGTGTGCGAGCCGACCGCATCCACCACCGCGGCCCAGCGTTCTTTCTGCAACGGCTTGCCCGGGGCAGCGAGCTCGGCCCGGTCCAGCACCGTCGTTGCACCCAGCTCCCGCAGGTAGGCCGCTTCGGACGTTTTGCCAGTGGCCGCCACTACGCTGTAACCCAGCTTGCCGAGAATCGCCGTTGCGATACTTCCCACGCCTCCGGTGGCACCGGTGACCAGCACTTCGCCGTCCCCGGGTGTCAGCCCGTGCCGCTCCAGTGCCAGCACGCACAGCATGGCGGTATAGCCCGCGGTGCCGATGGCCATCGCCTGGCGGAGGGTGAAAGCGCGGGGCAGACGCACCAGCCAATCGCCTTGCAGGCGGGCGCGGCCGGACATCAGTCCCCAGCGGGTTTCCCCGAGGCCCCAGCCGTTGTGCACGAACCGGTCGCCGGCCTGCCAGCCGCCATGCGTCGATTCGAGAACCGTTCCCGCACCATCGATGCCTGCAACCATCGGCCACAAGCGCACGACCGGGCTTTTGTTGGTGATGGCCAGTGCGTCCTTGTAATTCAGCGAGGAATAGTCCACCTGTGCCAGCACATCGCCCGGCGGCAATTGAGAATCGTCGAGATCGACCACGGCGGCGGAAAAGCCGCTGTCGTTTTTATTGAGTTGCAGTGCCTTGAACATGGATGCTCCGGAGATTTATTTGATCAGGCCAAGCGCTTCCCGAAACAGCGGGTTGTCGGCCGTGCGCAGCCATTCGAAAGCGACCATTTCGGTCGTGACCAGTTCCGCGCCCGCCGCAGCCAGCCGGTCGAAGGCCGCATCACGGTTGCGCTCGCTTTGTGAACTGCACGCGTCGGTCACCACCCAGACGTCGAATTCCTGGTCAAGCAGATCCAGCGAGGTCTGCAGCAGGCAGACATGGGCTTCGCAACCGGCCAGCACCAGCGTATTGCGGCCCTCGTCCGCTTGCCCCTGCTGTTGCGGCTTCTGCAGGTGTTTGGGCAGGCTGCGGGCATTGCCGCCCTGCTGCTGGCGGACCGGCGGCCGCAGCAATTCGACCAGGCCATCGGCCGCGGCGCTGAAGTGCATCTTGACCAGCGTCTGTCGGCACAACGCCCGCAGTTCCGGCGGGTTCTCACCGAGCTTCGCCGGATTTTCCTCGGTGCCCCAGGTCGGCACCTGCAGCAGCCGGGCCAGCCGACCCAGCCGCATGGCGTTGCCCAGCACCATTGCGTTCTCATGGATCACGGGCATCAGGCGAGCCTGGTAGTCCACCAACACCAGTTGGGAATCGTCGACGTCGAGCAGCATGGGTCCGGGATTCCTCGAGTTTTCGCGCAAGACCGCGCGTGCGGCTATTGTCTGTTTAAATTTCGATGAATCCCACCCAGGAGCCCAGATGAATGCGCCCGCTTCCACCGCCCTCATGATGACCGGCGGCGACTACCGCGAATCGTTGCGCCGGTACCAGCCGACGGTCTTCGTCGACGGCCGGCGCGTTGCCAGCGTCGCCGACGAACCGGCGTTCCAGCCCGGAATCAACGCCATCGCCCTCACTTACGACTACGCGCTGAAGGACAAGTACGCGCCGGTGATGCGGGCTGTCCAACACAGCAGCGGCAGGACCGTAAACCGCCTGGTGCACATCAACACCTGCTCGGGTGACCTGCTGAACAAGCTGGAGGCGGTGCGGCTGGTCTGCCAGGAGACGGGTTGCGCGCAGCGCTACCTCACCCATGACGCGCTCAACGCGATCGGCCAGGTCAGCGCGCGGATCGACGACGCCCGCGGCACACGCGAGAACAGCGCGCGCTTCGAGGCCTACCTGCACCGGGTGCAGGACCAGGACCTGACGCTGGGCATCGCGATGACCGACGCCAAGGGCGATCGTAGCCGGCGCCCACACGAGCAGGCAAATGTCGACAGCTATGTGCACGTCGTCGAACGCAATTCGAAAGGCATCGTCATTTCCGGGACCAAGGCGATCGTCACCGGCGCGCCGTACATGCACGAATTGCTGGTCATGCCGTGCCGGAGCATGGGCCGGGAGGACGCGGATTTCGCGGTCTGTTGCGCCGTGCCGATCGACACCCCGGGACTGACGATCGTGGCGCGGCCGGCGGGGCGGCCCGGCGAAAAAGTGGAGCACGGCGAAGCGCTGTTCAGCCGCAAGTACGGGCAGAGCACCGGGGTCGTCATGTTCGACAAGGTGCTTGTGCCGTGGGAGAACGTGTTCTATGCCGGCGAATGGGAGCATTCCGGGCACCTGACCTACAGCTACGCCACCCACCACCGCCACACCTGCATCGGGGCGCGGGCCGGGTTCGGCGACCTCCTGATCGGCGCGGGCGCACTGATGTGCGAGGCCAACGGCTTCGACCCGGGCCGCGAAAGCCACCTGCGCGAGCAGATGGTGGAACTGATCAAGATCACCGAGGGCTTCTTCGCCTGCGGCGTCGCGGCAAGCGTGTACGGCAAGGCCGACGACTACAGCAAGACCTTCATGCCCGACCCGGTGTTTTCGAACATCGGAAAGCTGCTGCTGGCCACCCAGATCTACGACATGCACCGGATCGCGCACTACGTCAGTGGCGGCCTGATCGTGACGTTGCCCGGCCCCGACGAAGACCACAATCCGGAGACCGCGGCCCGCCTGTCGGACGTGCTGCGCGCCAACCCGGCCATTCCGTACCAGCAGCGCATCGAAACCGCGCGCTTCATCGAAGACCTCACGGCCGGCTACCAGGGTGGCTGGTACAGCGTGATCAGCCTGCACGGCGGCGGATCGCCCGCCGCGATGAAGCAGGAGATCTACCGCAACTACCCGATCGGCTCGAAGGTGGAACTGGTGGAGCGCATTCTCGAGCGCGGAGTCGCGACCGACGGCTCGCCGGACAGCGCGCCGCATGACCCCTCGCGGGCAATCACGCGCAACCGGCAGCCCGGCAAATGCTGCGACACGGGCTGCAGCAAGCCAGGCCAGCCGGTGATGGTGGACCTGCCGGTTCTTCCTTCCCGGACCTGAAGGCCTAGCGGCTGGGCAAGGCCATCGGGATGGTCGGGGCCGTCTGCGTCTGGTGCATCGCGACCGGCTGCGGTCCCAGCCGCGGTGCGCGGGCCATTACCTGTTGCGGCACGGCCGTGTCCGCCTGGACCGGCATCGGGAGCGAATGGCGCTGCCGCTCCCACTGCAGGTACCGGTGGTGCAACTGCTCCTGTTCGCGCACCCGGGCCAGGCCCCGGCACAGCGCGTCGAACAGTTTGCCGAGCGAACCGGTCTGGGAAACGGCTTCCACCATGACGTTAGGAACCAGCACCAGTTCGCTGTTGCCTCCCTCCAGCTCGATCCGGCCCGGGTTGCCCAGGACCCGCTCGATCGCGTACAACGCCTGTTCGCGGCCCATCGGCATCACGACTGAAAATTGGGTCGGGCCAGTCCGGCCGGCGAGACCGCGCTGGCCGGCCAGTTGCGTCATCTTGCCGATGATGCAGTCAATCAGTTTGCGGCTGGTGCGGTTGCCATAAACCTGCCGCGCCTCGGGAAGGTCGTCGCAGTTGAACACCGCGAGCGTCAGTTCGCGCCGTTCCCGGCGGCAGCTGGCGAGCAGGACATTTCCCTCCAGCAGGAAGCCGTCGCGGTTGTAAAGCAGGGTGCTGCCGTCAGTGCCTGCTGCATCCGGCCGCCTGGAGCGCCGGCGCGTCAGCGCGCCCAGGGCCGCTGCGAACCAGCCGGGCCGAGTCGATGTCGCCGCTGTGGCCAATGCTGCGGCGAAGTTGACTTGAGCGCCAGACTGTTGGACGTCGGTTGCTGCAAACTGCGAATTCACTTCGACTGCTCCCTTGCGCAATCAACGCGCTGTAACGCAATGAAAGCATGACGAAACGTTTGGAAACTAGGCAAAAGACGGCACTGTAGCTAAGGAAAATTCTTAAGCATGCTTGGCCAAGCGGCCCCGTCGAGCGTCGGTGCTTGCGCCGGGCGGCACGGTAAGATCACCCGTCGCATTTCGCACCCATCTCGTAGTACCAAGCCTCCAGTGCCCATCCCCGCAGTCGCAGCAGCCACCGTCATCCGCCTGCTGTGTGTCGAAGACAGCCCGGACGACGTCGAGCTGATGGCGCTCACGCTGGAACGCGCCGATCCGCAGCGGCGCTACCAGTTGCGCAGGGTCGACGACGCCAGCGAATTCATGCAGGCGCTGGAGGACGACTTCGACGCGATCCTCTGCGACTTCAACATGCCCCGGTTTTCGCCTTATGCGGCGCTCCAGATCCTGGTGGCGCGGCGCTGCATCACGCCGCTGATCGTCGTGACGCGCGCGATTGGCGAAGAGGCCGCGGTGCACGTGCTTCGCTGCGGCGCGAAAGACTATCTGACCAAGGACAAGCTTGGCACGCTGCCCCAGATCATCGAGCGGGTGATGACCGAGCGCGGGCGCCTGGCCGAGCAGGAGAAGCTGGGACTCGAACTCGAGGCAGCCTATGGGCGCTTGAAAAAGCTGTCGGCCCGGCTGGTGGTGGCGCAAGAGCGCGAACGCACCCTGATTTCGCGCGAGCTCCATGACCATCTCGGCCAGACTCTCACCGGCATGGTGCTGCACCTGCACGCTGCCAAGGGCGCGACCGATCCGACCGCGGCGCTGCGGCACACGGACATCGCGATTGAGATGGCGCAGGGCGCGGTAAGCCAGCTGAAGACCCTGTCGTTCTCGCTGCGGCCGGCGCAGCTCGACCTGCTCGGGCTGGTCGCTGCCGTCCAGAGCGCGGTCCAGCGCCTTGCAGAGCCTGGCGCCCTGCGCACCACGGTCACCGCGCGCGGCGTCGAACCACAGACGCTTGGCGAGACCGCATCAGTCGCGGTGCGGCTGGTGCAGGAAGCGATGAACAACGTCATGCGCCATGCGCGCGCCTCGCACGTCTGGGTCCGGCTTCGGTTCCTGCCGGATGCCCGCATCGGTGTGCTGGTGGTTGACGACGGCGTGGGGTTCAACAAACAGGAACTCCTTCGCGGCCAGCCCAGCGAGCGCAACGTCGGCCTCTACGGAATGATCGAGCGCACCGAGCTCGCCGGCGGCCGCCTTCACATCCGCACCGCACCCGGCCGCGGTGTGGCGGTGAGGGCGGTGCTGTGAATGGGCTGGGGTATAAGGTTGTGGATGAAACCTGACACGACTTCGGCGCCCATTCGGGTCGTTCTTGCCGACGATCACGACCTGGTTCGCTCCGGGATCAAGGCTTTGCTCATGATGGTCGAAGGCGTCCAGGTTGTCGCCGAAGCACGCGACGGCCAGGAGTTGATCCAGCTGGTCGAAGACCTCAATCCCGACATCGTGATGACGGACATCTCGATGCCCCGCATGGACGGCATCACCGCCATCGCGCAGATCCACGCTCGTCACCCGCACGTCCGCCTGCTCGTGCTCTCGATGTACGACACGGTGGACTTCGTCAAGCGCGCGGTGGCCAACGGCGCGTGCGGGTACCTGATGAAGGACGCGCCTCCGTTCGAGCTGGAGCAGGCAGTCCGCGGTGTGATGGCGACCGGCAGCTACTTCAGTCCGGCCATCGCCCAGCGGCTGCTGCAGCCTTCCGAACCAACGGCCGACGACGAGCTGACCAAGCGGCAGATCGAAATCCTCAAGCTGATCGCGCAAGGCCGGGCTTCAAAGGAGATCGCTTTCCAGCTCGGCCTGTCGCCCAAGACCGTCGACGTGCACCGGGCCCGGATCATGGAACGGCTGCGCCTGAACGATATCGCGAGTCTCACGCTCTATGCCGTCCGCAAGGGCTTGGTCAAACCCTGACGCAAGGCCCTGCAGTGGACGCTGGTGGCACTATCAATTCCAATTGGAATCAACAGCTTAGAGTCCAAACCTCGCTTGACATGTCAGAAGCCGCCCGATAATCTCCCGACCATGTACCGTCAGTTTTGTGTTTTAGCCCTCTCATGCTCGGCCTGGCTGCCGGCAATGGCGGCGCCGGAAGCGGACGAGATGGGGCGCTTCCTGTCGGACCAGGGACTGCTGGATCGGCTTGAACACGTTCGCACCCGGATGGCGGACAGGGCGTCGAATCTGGTGGTCACCGCGATGGGGTCGCTTGGCGTGCCCTACCGGCGCGGCGGAAACACGTTCGAGACCGGTTTCGACTGCAGTGGCTTTGTTCGCGCAATGTACGAGCAGACGGTCGGCCTGATCCTGCCGCGGCGCGCGAACGAACAGGCCGCCGCGACCGAAACAATTGACCGCAAGGACCTGCAACCCGGCGACCTGGTGTTCTTCAATACCATGCGGCAGGCCTTCAGCCATGTTGGCATCTATGTCGGCGAAGGCAGGTTCATCCATTCGCCCAAGCCAGGTGCGCAGGTTCGGGTCGAGAACATGGGCGGGTCCTACTGGGCCAGCCGCTTCGACGGCGCGCGCCGCGTTTTCCAGACCGCTGCGGTGCCCATATCCGATATCCGGGCCGCTCAGCCCTGAGCGTGCCCGCAGGCGCGTTTTTACGCTCCAGTTTGTGCGCTTGAGTCCGGCAGGCTACTTGCGCGGCGGCGGAACGTCGGTGCAGGTCCCGTGGGCGATTTCGGCGGCCATGCCGATACTCTCACCGAGCGTCGGATGCGGATGGATGGTCTTGCCGATGTCGATGTCATCGGCTCCCATCTCGATCGCCAATGCGACTTCTCCGATCATGTCGCCGGCATGGGTGCCGACGATGCCGCCGCCGAGGATGCGGTGCGTCCGGGCGTCGAACAGCAGCTTTGTGAAGCCCTCGTCGCGGTTGTTGGCGATCGCGCGGCCCGAGGCGTTCCACGGGAAGTGTCCCTTGGTGATCGCGATGCCCTGCTCCCGGGCCTGGTCCTCGGTCAGCCCCACCCATGCGACCTCGGGGTCGGTGTAGGCGACGCTCGGAATGACACGCGCGTTGAACGCGGCACGCTTGAGCGCTTCGTCACCGTACATTTCGCCGGCTGCGACCTCCGCCGCGACGTGGCCTTCGTGCACCGCCTTATGGGCGAGCATCGGCTGGCCCACGATGTCGCCGATGGCGAAGATGTGCCGCACGTTGGTCCGCATCTGGATGTCGACCGGGATGAAGCCCCGTTCGGTCACGGCGAAGCCGGCCTTGTCGGCGCCGATCTTCTTGCCGTTGGGCGAACGGCCGACCGCTTGCAGCACCAGGTCGTAAACCTGCGGCTCCTTCGGCGCCTGCTCGCCCTCGAAGCTGACGCGGATACCGCCTTTGGTCGCCTCGGCACCGACGGTCTTCGTTTTCAACATGATGTTGTCGAAGCGCGGCGCATTCATTTTCTGCCAGACCTTGACCAGGTCGCGATCGGCGCCCTGCATCAGGCCGTCGAGCATCTCCACCACGTCTAGCCGCGCCCCGAGCGTCGAATACACGGTCCCCATCTCCAGCCCAATGATGCCGCCGCCCAGAACCAGCATCCGCTTCGGGACGCCGCCCAGTTCCAGCGCGCCGGTGGAGTCGACAACGCGAGGATCCTTGGGCATGAACGGCAGCTGCACCGCTTGAGAACCCGCCGCCACGATGCAGTTCCGGAACCGGATGGTCTGCTTCTTGCCGGTCTGCTCTTGTGCGGCGCCCGTGGTTTCCTGCACCTGCACATGGTGCGGATCGATGAACTGGCCGTAGCCGCGCACGACCGTGACCTTGCGCATCTTCGCCATGGCCGCCAGCCCGCCGGTCAGCCGACCCACCACCTTGCCCTTGTGCGCCTTCAGTTTCGGCAGGTCCAGCTTCGGCTTGCCGTAGCTGACGCCCAACGATTCGAAATGGCTCACTTCGTCCATCACCGAGGCGATGTGCAACAGCGCCTTCGAAGGAATACAGCCAACGTTCAGGCAGACACCGCCGAGCGTGGCATAGCGCTCCACCAGCACCACCTTCATGCCGAGATCGGCGGCGCGGAAAGCGGCAGAGTAGCCACCGGGCCCGGCTCCGAGAACCAGCATGTCGCACTCGAGATCGGCGCTGCCGGAATAGAGGCTTGCCGAAGGCACAGCGCGCGCAGCGACTGGAGCGGCGCCTTGCCCCGCGCCGCTGTCACCATAGCCCTTCGCTGCGGAGCTTG
>JAYUHN010000199.1:0-5307 GCA_043766965.1 Ramlibacter sp.
TAGCGGATCCGGGTCGGGAACATCTCCACCAGCATGGCCGCGATCGGGCCGTACACCATCGTCACCAGGATCACCAGGAACACCAGGATCAGCAGCACCATGGGCTTGTTCATCTTGGCCGGATCGGCGGCGGCGGTCAGGCCCGCGGCCTTGGCCGAATCGGTCAGCCCCTTGCGGAAGTCGCCGATGGTCTTGGTGCTTTCCGCCGAGAAGCCATTCTGTTGCTCGTTCAGCGTACCGGTCGGCGCCGTGAAGGTCTTGTCGCCCAGGGAGATGGTCGCAGGCGACCCGGCGGCGCCGGCCTTGTTCTCGTACGGGATGTACGACTGCGTCAGCGTTCGCTTGGCGATGTCGCACGAGCTTCGGAAGTCGATTTCGCGGGCGATCGGACTGCCCTGGAACGAGCACTGCGCCGGGTCGGCCGTGACGGTGACCTTGCTTTTTTGCTGAGCCTCGACCAGGGCCGGATTGGCGTACTTCAGCAGCATCGGAAACACGGTGAAGTAGGTCAACGCCGCGATCAGGCAGCCGGCCATGATGATCGGCTTGCGGCCGATCCGGTCCGATAACACACCGAACAGGACGAAGAACGGCGTGCCGATCAGCAGCGACCCGGCGATGAACAGGTTGGCCGTCGTGGTATCGACCTTGGCGATCGTCGTCATGAAGAACAGCGCGTAGAACTGGCCGGTGTACCAGACCACGGCTTGCCCGGCCGTCAGGCCGACCAGCGCCAGGATCACGATTTTCAGGTTCTTCCATTCGCCGAACGACTCCTTCAGCGGCGCCTTGGAAGTCTTGCCCTCCGCCTTCATCTTCTGGAAGGCCGGCGACTCGCTCAGGCTGAGCCGGATCCACACCGAGACGGCGAGCAGCAGGACCGACACCAGGAACGGCACCCGCCAGCCCCAGTCGAGGAAGTCCTTCTCGCCCACGTAACTGCGCACGCCCAGGATCACCAGCAGCGACAGGAACAGGCCCAGCGTCGCCGTGGTCTGGATCCACGAGGTGTAGGCGCCGCGCTTGCCGTGCGGCGCGTGCTCGGCGACATAGGTCGCGGCGCCGCCGTACTCGCCACCCAGCGCCAGGCCCTGCAACAGCCGCAGCGCGATCAGAATCACCGGCGCGGCCATCCCGATCGAGCCGTAACTTGGAAGCAGGCCGACGATGAAGGTCGACGCGCCCATGATCAGGATCGTCACCAGGAAGGTGTACTTGCGCCCAATCATGTCGCCCAGGCGGCCGAAAAAGATCGCGCCGAACGGCCGCACCAGAAAGCCGGCGGCGAACGCCAGCAGCGCAAAAATGTAGCCCGATGTCGGGTCCAGGCCCGAGAAGAACTGGCGCGCGATGATCGCCGCCAGCGAACCGTAAAGATAGAAGTCGTACCACTCGAAGACGGTGCCGAGGGACGACGCGAAAATGACCTTTCGCTCCCCACTGGTCATCGGCCTGGAAGCTTCTGCAGTCGCCATGAATTCTCCTCTTGGTTATCGGTACGGAAGTGTTCTGAGCCCGTCTGACAATACGCTGACACGACTGCTAGGGCTAAACCCTAGCTGCGGCGCTTCAGCATGCTCACGACCAGCGCCGTCGCGAAGCCTGCCGGAACGCCGAACACGCCGGCCGAAATCGGCTGGATCGCGAACCACAGTCCGCCACCCGGTGGCAGCCCGAGCCACGCCCGCACGCCAGGCGAGTTCACCAGCATGTACCAGAGCGTCACTCCCAGCCCGGTCAGCATTCCGGACACCGCCGCGGCCCGCGTCGTCCCGGCCCAGAAAATGCCAAGCACCATCACCGGAACGAAGGCGGACGCCGCGAGCGAGAACGATGTCGACACCAGCGGCAGGATGTCGGCGGGTTTGAACGAAGCCACCAACGCCGCCACCAGCGCCACGGCCATCAGCGTGAACTTCGACAGGATCACGCGCTGTTCCGCCGTCACCTGCTGGTTGATCTCGTGGCAGTAGACATCGCGCACCAGCGCGTTGCTGATGGTGAGCAGCAGGCCGTCCGCGGTCGACAGCGCCGCGGCCAGGCCCCCCGCCGCCACCAGTCCCGAAACGACATAGGGCAGGCCGCCGAGTTCGGGTGTGGCCAGCATGATCATGTCGGCCGCCAGCCGGATTTCCCCCCACTGCAAAATGCGGTCGCCGTTGACGTCCGCCACCGAGATCAGGGACGCATCGACTTTGGCCCACTGCGCGATCCAGGGCGGCAGGGAGTCGAAACTGCTGCCGACCAGGTTGTTCATCACCTCGAACTTCACCAGCACCGCAAGCGCCGGCGCGCTCAGGTACACCAGCGAAATGAAGAACAGCGACCACGCGACCGACGAGCGCGCCTCGCCCACCGTCGGAGTCGTGTAATAGCGCGTCAGCAGGTGCGGCAAGCCGGCCGTTCCCAGCATCAGGCAGAACATCAGCGCGATGAAATTGCGGCGCGAATTGGTGAAGGCTTCCTGCTGCGCCGGCGTGCCGTCCGGGTCGCCCACGAACGGCTGGCTGTGTGGCGGCAGCCCGCCAAGGGGCCCGGAGCGATCCTTGCTTTCCTGCAATGCGTGGGTCCAGTGCTCGCGGGCCGTCGCCGCGTCCCGCGGCACCGCGGCGAGCTCGCGACTGGCCTGCACCACCAGCGCCGAATCGGCGCCCTGCGCCTTCAGCTCGCGCACCCGCGCCTGCGCCGCGGAGCGCTCGCGCTGCAGGGCGCCCTCGATGTCCTGCAGGCGGGCCTCGTAGTCGTGGGCGCGCTGCAGGAAAATGGCGGCAACCTGCTGCTCCGCCGGATCGTCCGCGAGCTTTCGCTCCAGCTCGGCGATTTTCTCCAGCTGGGCGCCATACACCAGCGGCGCCACCGGGTTACCCAGCTGTTTCCACGACAGCCACGACACCGGAATCAGGAATGCCAGCAACAGGATCACGTACTGAGCGACCTGGGTCCAGGTGATCGCCTTCATGCCGCCGAGGAAAGAACACAGCAGCACACCGCCCAGGCCGAGCAGGATGCCGATCTCGAACTGGACCCCCGTCAGCCGCGAGGCGATCAGGCCGATGCCGTAGATCTGCGCAACCACATAGGTGAACGAACAGATCACCGCCGAAAAGGCGGCGATCACGCGCGGCCAGCGACCGCCGAAGCGGACGCTGAAATAATCGGGAACGGTGTACAGATTGAGCTTGCGCAGGTGCGGCGCGATCAGAAGCGCCACCAGGCAGAAGCCGCCGGTCCAGCCCAGGACATAGGCCAGTCCACCCGGTTGCGCCTCAGTGCCGCCGAACCCGTGCAGGTACAGGGCGCCGGCCAGACTGATGAACGACGCGGCACTCATCCAGTCGGCCGCCGCCGCCATGCCGTTGAACATCGCCGGGATCCGCCGGCCGGCGACGTAGTACTCCTCGGGGTCGGTGGTGCGGCCGTAGATGCCGACGCCGGCATAGACCATGACCGTGCAGAACATGAAGATCGGACCGAGCCAGAACCGGGACAGCCCGTGCTGTTCGGCCCACGCCAGCAAGAGCAGGAACAGCACCAGTCCGGCCACATAGCCGGCCAGGATGCGATAGAGCCGCCGCTTGTAGCGCGCGTACTGCGCGGAGTCACGCATCCGGCGCTTCCAGCGAGTCGGCGGGCACCAGCCGCCGCATCACGGTGGCATAGACCACGACGATCGCAATGAAGCCGAGCACCGCGCCCTGCGCCGCCATCCAGTAGCTGAACGGCCAGCCTGCCAGCATGAACGACAGCGGTCGCGCGAAGAAGCAGCAGACGAAGCTGATGGCGGCCCAGACCGCCAGCAGGCCGGCCTTCAGCGCCAGCACGCGTGGATCGTGCTTCTCCAGGGCTTCGTTCGCACTCATCCAGCGATCATCGCCCGGCGACGCGCCGCCCTGCTAGGGGTTTGCCTCAGCCGACGACGTTCGGACCGTCAGCCGCCCGCGAGTTGCTTCCAGGTCGCGATCACGCTGTCCGGATTGAGCGAGATCGACTCGATGCCCTGGTCGACCAGCCATTGCGCGAAGTCCGGGTGGTCGCTCGGTCCCTGGCCGCAGATGCCGACGTACTTGCCCTGCTTGCGGCATGCGGTGATCGCGCGGGACAGCATGGCCTTCACGGCCGGATCGCGCTCGTCGAAGTCGGCGGCCAGCAGCTCGAGCCCGGAATCCCGGTCCAGCCCCAGGGTCAGCTGGGTCAGGTCGTTGGAGCCGATCGAGAAGCCATCGAAGAATTCGAGGAATTCGTCGGCCAGGATGGCGTTGCTCGGTACCTCGCACATCATGATGATCTTCAGCTCGCTGCCGGGGATGGCGCCATCGCCCTGCCCGCGCCTGAGCCCCTGCTGCGCCAGCAGCTGCGTCACGCGCCGGGCCTGGCCCAGCGTGCGAACGAAGGGCACCATCACCTGCACGTTGAACAAACCCATCTCGTCGCGCACGCGCCGGATGGCCTCGCACTCCATCGCGAAGGCTTCGCGGAATTCCTCGCTGACATAGCGCGACGCGCCGCGAAAACCCAGCATCGGGTTTTCCTCCTCCGGCTCGTAACGGGAACCGCCGATCAGCTTGCGGTACTCGTTCGACTTGAAGTCCGACAGCCGCACGATCACCGGCTTGGGCCAGAACGCGGCGGCGATGGTGGCCACCCCTTCGACCAATTTGTCGACGTAGAAAGCGCGCGGCGACGCATGGCCCCGAGCCACCGACTCCACCGCTTTTTTCAAGTCGGGTTCGATGTTGGGGTAGTCGAGGATGGCCTTGGGGTGCACGCCGATGTTGGTGTTGATGATGAACTCCAGCCGCGCCAGGCCGACCCCGGCATTGGGGATCTGCGCAAAGTCAAACGCCAGCGTGGGGTTGCCCACATTCATCATGATCTTGACCGGGCAATAGGGCATCTCGCCGCGCCGGGTCTCGGTGATCTCGGTCTCGAGCAAGCCGTCGTAGATGGTGCCGGTGTCGCCCTCGCTGCAGACCACCGTCACCAGGGCGCCGTCGGGCAGGGTCTCGGTGGCGTCGCCACAGCCCACCACCGCCGGGATGCCCAGCTCGCGGGCGATGATCGCCGCATGGCAGGTGCGGCCACCCCGGTTGGTGACGATGGCCGAGGCCCGCTTCATCACCGGCTCCCAGTTGGGGTCGGTCATGTCGGTGACCAGCACATCGCCGGGCTGCAAGCGGTCCATCTCGGACAGGTTGGTGATCAAGCGCACCGGCCCGGTGCCGATGCGCTGGCCGATGGCCCGGCCCTCGGCCAGCACCGCACTGCGGCGCAGCGGGTCGCCCTTGAGCTTGTAGCGGTGCTCGACCT
>JAYUHN010000200.1:0-5303 GCA_043766965.1 Ramlibacter sp.
AGAGAGTTGTCATCCCGGGCTTGACCCGGGATCCAGGACCGCATGGATTGCGGGTCAAGCCCGCAATGACAGACGGGTCCGGGACAAACGCCGCAATGACGAACCTTATCGTTCATGGTCTTCTCATACCCCCCAACGTGGAATGTGGTGACTACCCAGCGACACCGCCACGTTCTTCGGTTCGCAAAACACGTCGTAGCTCCACGTGCCGCCTTCGCGGCCGGTGCCCGACGCCTTGGTGCCGCCGAAGGGCTGGCGCAGGTCGCGCACGTTCTGGCTGTTGACGAAGCACATGCCGGACTCGACTGCCGCGGCCACCCGGTGCGCCCTGCCGATGTTCTCGGTCCAGACATAGCTGGAGAGTCCGTACTGCGTGTCGTTGGCGAGGCGGATCGCATCGGCCTCGTCCTGGAACGGGATCAGGCAGGCGACCGGCCCGAAGATTTCGTCCTGCGCAATCTTCATGCGGTTGTCGACATCGGCGAACACTGTCGGCAGCACGTAGTTGCCTTTCTTGACGCGGTCGGGCAGCAGCGGCGCGTCCAGACCACCGCACAGCAGCATCGCGCCTTCCTTCGGCCCCAGCTCGATGTAGCTGCGCACCTTGGCGAGATGCGCTTGCGAGATCATGGGGCCGACGAGGGTCGTCTCGGCCAATGGATCGCCGACGGTGATGCGCCGGGCACGCGCCGCGAACTTCTGCGCGAAGTCGGCGTAGATCGACTGCTGCACCAGGATCCGGCTGCCGGCGGTGCAGCGCTCGCCGTTGTTGGAGAAGATCATGAACAGGGCGGCGTCCAGCGCGCGCTCCAGATCGGCATCCTCGAAGACCAGGACCGGCGACTTGCCGCCAAGCTCCATGCTGAACTTCTTCAATCGGGCTTCCTTGACGATCCGGTTGCCGGTTGCGGTCGACCCGGTGAACGAGATTGCCCGCACGTCGGGATGGCGCACCAGCGGCTCGCCGGCTTGCTTGCCGTCCCCATGCACGAGGTTGAGGACGCCCGGCGGGAGTCCCGCTTCCAGCGCCAGCTCGCCCAACCGTGCGGCAGTCATCGGCGACAGCTCGCTCATCTTCAGCACCGCCGTGTTGCCGAAGGCGAGGCAGGGAGCGACCTTCCAGGTGGCCGTCATGAAAGGCACGTTCCACGGTGAAATGAGCACGCAGACGCCGACCGGATGGAACAGCGTGTAGTTCAGGTGGGTCTCGGTCGGATAGGTGTGGCCGTCGACCCGCACGCACATCTCGGCGAAGTAATGGAAGTTGTCTGCCGCGCGCGGCACCAGCTGCTTGCCGGTCTGCGCGATCACCTGGCCGCAATCGTCGGTTTCGGTTCGGGCGATCTCCGGCACATGCGCAGCGATCAGGTCGCCCAGCTTGCGCATCAGCCGGGCGCGCTGTGGCGGCGGCGTTGCCGCCCATTTCGGAAACGCCGCCTTTGCCGCTGCGACCGCGGCATTCACTTCCTGTTCTCCACCCGAAGCAACTTCCGCCAGCACTTCCTGCGTCGCCGGATTGACGGTTTCGAAGTAGTCGCGGCTTGCGACCGACTTGCCGTTGATGAGATGGTTGATCCTCATATTGGGGTCAGAGTCCAATTACACGATGGTGTTCACGAGGGCGCCCACGCCCTCGATCTCGGTGACGACGACGTCACCCGGCCGGCAGTCCACCACCCCATCCGGCGTTCCGGTCAGGATCAGGTCGCCGGGCTGCAGCGTCATGAAGCTGCTGAAGAACTCGATCAGGAACGGCACATCGAAGATCATGTCCCTGGTATTGCCGGACTGCGTGACTTTGCCGTTGACCGTCGTCCGCAATGCCAGCGCCATCGGGTCCGGCACGTCCGATGCATCCACATACCAGGGGCCGAGCGGTGTCGTCGCGTCCCGATTCTTCACCCGCAGGTTGGGTCGGTACCAGTTTTCCAGGTAGTCCCGGATGGCGTAGTCGTTCGCGACGGTGTAGCCGCCGACGAAGTCATGGGCGTCGGCCTGCTTCACTTTTTTCGCGGCCTTGCCGACGATCACCGTGAGCTCGCATTCGTAGTGCATGAAATCGACCCCGGCCGGTCGTCGGGTCGACTGCCGATGCCCGATCAGCGCGTTCTCGCCCTTGAGGAACACCAGCGGCTCGTCTGGCGCCTTGAATTCCAGCTCCTTCGCATGATCGGCATAGTTGAGGCCGAGCGCCAGAATCGTGCGGGGCCGCGGCGTCGGCGCGACCGGTGGCAGCCAGGACACCGCGTCGAATGGAACCCAGCTGCCGCCCTGCAGCAGCAACCCGCCATCGCGCTCCGTCGCTTCGTGAACCGATCCTTGGTAGACGACCCGCGCGTGCTTCATGAAGCTTCTGCCACCAGGGTGTTCGTCAATGTGCCGAATCCCGCGCCGCTGATCTCGATCACGTCGCCCGCTTGCGCCAGCGGTCGGCCACCTTGCGGCAGGACGTCGCAGCCCAGCATCAGCGCGTCGCCCTGCCCGAGCGTCATGAAGCCGGACACGTCGGCCAGCAGTTGGCTGGCATTGCGCACCAGTCGGTCGAAGCGGACCGTCTGCACCAACGCGCCGTTGACCCGCACTTCCAGCGTGAACGTGGACGGGTCGACACCCGGGCCGGCTGGCAGCAGCGTCTCGCCAATGCCGAGAAACCCGTCGAGGCAGTTGAACTTCACCGGCGGACGAAAGAAGCTGGCGTGCGGCAGCGACAGGTCGTTCATCATCCGGTAACCGCCCACCTGGCCTGGCGCTTTCATCACCATGGCGATGGTGGCGCCGATCTCCACCCACGGCGTCCGGGCCGGCACGGGAATGTGGGCGCCGGCCTTGCTCCAGGTATTCGCCGGCTTGATGTACAGCACCGGCGCTTTCGGCGGCGCCTTGTAGGGAGCCTCGTTCATTTTCGGCGACCACGCCTCGACCTCGCTGCGGAAGTTCAGCAGCGTGCCATAGACCGTCCCCAGCGAATCCAGATCGTGCTTCACGCTCGTTCCATTTCGATCACCCGGTCGAGCAATCCGTAGAGCTCGGCCAGTTGCTGCTTGCCCAGCGAATGTTCCATCCAGCCGTAGTGCTCCTCGATCGTGCGCGACAGCTTCCCGACCAGCTTCAGGCCTTTGGTCGTCGCTTCGACCACGCTGCGTCGCTTGTCTTCAGAGTCGCGCTCGCGCCGCACCAGCCCGTCACGCTCCATCCGCGCCAGCACTCCGGTGAGGCTGGGACCGAGGATGAACGCCTCGCGGGCGACCCGCCCGGTGTCCGCCCTCCCATGCTCGCCCAGCACCCGCAACACCCGCCATTGCTGGTCCGATAAGCCGTGCTCGCGCAGACTGGGGCGGGTGTGCGCCATTACCGATTCACGCGCCTGCAGCAGCAGGCCGGGCAGGTTCCGGTGCAGGAAGGTCGGCGGCGGGCCCATTGGTTAACATGTTAAATGATCGGCGCCTTGCCTTCAAGTCGGCCGGACTCCCGGATGAGTTGGCGCACCCGTTGTCCCGACGCTCACAGCGCAAATCAGCTATTCTGAAAATGGCTGCGATCGCAAATTGTTTCAATCAAAAGTCAGGAGATAACATGAAGATGTCGGTTCTTTTCCGTTCCACGCTGCTGGGAGCTGCCGTTGGGGTGTCCGCCGGCTTGTCTGGTTGCGGCGGCGATGCGCAAGCCCAGATCCCCACGTTCACACTTGAAAGTCCGGACCTGGCCACGGGCACGATCGATACCAGGTTCGTCCTGAACGGCTTCGGCTGTACCGGCGCCAATGTTTCGCCCGCTCTGCGCTGGAGCAATCCCCCGTCGGGCACCAAATCATTTTCGCTCTTGATGTTCGATCCTGATGCGCCGACAGGCAGCGGCTTCTGGCACTGGGCCGTCTACAACATCCCGGCCACGGTGACAGCACTCGCCCAGGGAGCCGGCAACAGCCCGGCAACCCTGCCCGCTCCCGCTGCCGGCGGCAATACCGATTTTCTGGACACCGGCGCCACCGGCGGCAACGGCAACTATGGCGGCCCGTGCCCGCCGGTGGGCGACACGCCGCACCGGTACATTTTTACCCTGTACGCGCTCTCGGTCGACAACCTCGAAGCCGCAGCCGGGATCCCCAAGACCGGGACGGCCGGCCTGCACAGCTTCGCGATCAACAGGGGGATCGGCGACAAGCTGCTGGGCAAGGCGAGCTTTACCGCCACATACGGTCGTTGATCCGGCCGCCGCCTAAACTCGGCGGCAATGGCGAAAGACAAGACGATCTACACCTGCTCCGAATGCGGGGGCACCAGCGCCCGCTGGCTGGGCAGGTGCCCGCAGTGCGAGGCGTGGAACACGCTGATTGAAACGGTAGCCGACAACGCGGCGCCGTCCAAGAACCGGTTTGCTTCGCTCGCAAAGACATCGGCCGTCGCAGCGCTGGCTGACATCGAGGCCAGCGAAGTGGACCGCACCCCGACCGGCATCGGCGAACTCGACCGCGTGCTGGGTGGCGGCATCGTCGAAGGGGGCGTGGTCCTGATCGGCGGCGATCCCGGCATCGGCAAGTCGACCTTGCTGCTGCAGGCGCTGGACGGCATGCAACGCGCGGGCGTGCCGACGCTCTACGTCACCGGCGAGGAATCGGGTGCGCAGGTGGCGCTGCGCTCGCGCCGGCTCGGGCTGGAGCGGTCGCAGGTGAAGGTGCTGGCGGAAATCCAGCTGGAGAAGATCCTGGCGACCCTGGCCGCGCATCAGCCCGCGGTGGCGGTGATCGATTCGATCCAGACCATGTATTCCGAGCAGCTCACTTCGGCCCCGGGCTCGGTGGCTCAGGTGCGTGAATGCGCCGCCCACCTGACCCGCGCGGCCAAGGCCGGCGGCTGCTGCATCGTGCTGGTCGGCCACGTCACCAAGGAGGGGGCGCTGGCCGGCCCCCGGGTGCTGGAACACATGGTGGACACCGTGCTGTATTTCGAGGGCGACACCCATTCCAGTTTCCGGCTGGTACGCGCCATCAAGAACCGCTTCGGCGCCGTCAACGAGATCGGCGTGTTCGCGATGACCGAGAAGGGGCTCAAGGGCGTGGCAAACCCGAGTGCGATCTTCCTGTCGCAGCACAGCGAGCCGGTGCCCGGCAGCTGCGTGCTGGTGACGCTGGAAGGCACGCGGCCGATGCTCGTGGAAATCCAGGCGCTGGTGGACAGCGGCGGCCCGAGCCCGCGCCGGCTGTCTGTGGGCCTGGACCGCGACCGGCTCGCGATGCTGCTGGCCGTGCTGCACCGCCATGCAGGGATCGATTGCCTGGACCAGGACGTCTTCGTCAACGCGGTCGG
>JAYUHN010000201.1:0-5264 GCA_043766965.1 Ramlibacter sp.
GGCAATTGCGCTGGCAGTGTCGCCCGAATGAACCGTCACCTGCTTTGCGCCGGCCGACGGCGCGGCCTTCACGGCGGCGGACTTGGGTGCGGAAGCTGCGGCCTTCGGAACAGCGGCGGCACGAGGCGCCGGCGCGGGGCGCGTCACGGCTCCGGTGGCTGGACCGGTCACCCGCGGCACCGGCGTGGCGGTCACCGGCGGTTGCGGATTGACCGGAGACACTTGGGCGGGCAACACTGGCGCGGCGTTCTGGCGCATGCCCTGCGGGTCGAACAGCATTGTGTAGTCACGCACAATGCGGCCCGAGGACCAGCTGGCTTCAAGGATGAGGTCGACGAACGGATCGGTGATCGCACGGTCGCTGCTGAGGTGCAGGAAGTAGCGGCCGTCCGGGCGGCGCTGCAGTGTGATCTGCACGTTGGTCATCACCGAGCTGTATTCCAGCCCGGCAGAGCGGAACGCGTCGGGGGAGGCGATGGTCGCGCGAAGACTGGCCACCTCTTCCGCATTGATGTCGGGAATGTCGATGTCGGCCTGCAGGGCCTCGCCCAATGCTGACTGGACCGTGATCCGGCCCAGCGCAAGGGCTTGCGCATCCAGGGAAGGGACACTGAGCACGACCGCCGCCGCAATGGCTAGGGCGGAAGCCTGCCAACGCGGTTTGTTCATCGGTTTTAGCGTCCCCACTGCTCGGTCTGCAGGCAGTTTTTTTCTCATCATGCGGACATTCGCCTCGGGCTGAATTTGCTAAAAAGGACCATAGCATCAATGTCTTAGGCTGACAAGCTGAGACATCTTTTAACTCCCGAGCGAGCCTGTTGCGTGCCCTGACTCGACCGCTGGCGTGGCGGATCAACAACGGCTTATGGGCGCGCAGCGGACCGATGCTTACTGGTCCAGCAGGAGGCGCAGCATGCGGCGCAGTGGCTCGGCCGCGCCCCACAGCAGCTGGTCGCCCACGGTGAACGCGCCCACATACTCAGGCCCCATTGCCAGCTTGCGAATCCTGCCCACCGGGATATCCAGCGTCCCGGTCACGGCGACCGGCGTCAGTTCGCGCACCGTTGCGTCCTTGTTGTTGGGGACCACCTTCACCCAGGCGTTGTCGTTCGCGATGAGCTGTTCGACGTCGTGCAAAGGCACGTCCTTTTTCAGCTTGAAGGTGACGGCCTGGCTGTGGCAACGCATGGCGCCGACGCGAACGCAGAAGCCGTCCACCGGTATCGCCGGCGTTCCGAAGCCGTCGCCGCGGCCGAGGATCTTGTTGGTTTCCGCGCCGGCCTTCCACTCTTCCCTGGAGACGCCCCAGCCGGCCTCGCCTGGCCGCTTTCCTTCACCGAGGTCCTTGTCGATCCATGGAATCAGCGAGCCGGCAAGCGGCACACCGAAGTTGGCGAGCTCGTCGCTGGAAAGCGCCTGCTGCCGCGCCAGCACCTTCCGGTCGATCTCGAGAATCGCTGATTTCGGATCGTCGAGCAACGCCTTCACGTCGGCGTTCAGGGTGCCGAACTGGGTCAGCAATTCGCGCATGTGCTGCGCGCCCCCGCCCGAGGCGGCCTGGTAGGTCATGCTGCTCATCCACTCGACCAGGCCCGCCTTGTAGAGCGCTCCAACGCCCATCAGAAGGCAGCTGACGGTGCAGTTGCCGCCAATCCAGTTCTTGCCGCCCTTGGCCAATGCGTTCTGGATGACCGGCAGGTTGACTGGGTCGAGGACGATGACGGCGTCGTCTTTCATCCGCAGGGTCGAGGCTGCATCGATCCAGTGGCCGCTCCAGCCGGCGCTGCGCAGTTTCGGAAACACAGCGCTGGTGTAGTCGCCGCCCTGCGCAGTGATGACGATGTCGCACTTCTTCAGCGCGTCGATGTCGAACGCATCGCGCAGCGTGGCTTCGTTCCTGGCCTGGGCGGGGCCCCTGCCGCCGGCATTGGACGTCGAGAAGAACACCGGCTCGATCAGGCCGAAGTCGCCTTCGGCCTGCATGCGGTCCATCAGGACCGAACCGACCATGCCGCGCCAGCCGACCAGGCCGACCAGGGGTTGTTGTCCGTTGGAGAACTTCATCGCATGCCCTTTGCAGTCTTAAATAACTTGGTGGGACAGGCCACGGCCGTGTCCCCAACTATTCAGATTTCCCGGCTCGTCGGCCGGGAAGGGCGATGACGAACCGGGAGCCGACCTAGCCCTTGCCGGTCCTTTTGGTGATGGACGCCACGACGGCGTCGCCCATCTGCCGGGTGCCGACTTTTGTCGTGCCTTCCGACCAGATGTCCGGGGTCCGCAGTCCCGACGCGAGCACGTCCTTGACCGCCGATTCGATCCGGTCGGCGGCCTGGGGCTGGTTGAGGGAAAAGCGAAGCATCATGGCGGCAGACAATATTGTAGCCAGCGGATTGGCGACGCCCTGCCCGGCGATGTCGGGCGCGCTGCCGTGGCTGGGCTCATACAGGCCCTGGTGGCCGGCGTTCAGGCTGGCCGAGGGCAGCATGCCGATCGACCCCGTCAACATGGAGGCTTCGTCCGACAGGATGTCGCCGAACATGTTGCCGGTCACCAGCACGTCGAACCGCTTGGGCGCCTTCACCAGCTGCATGGCTGCGTTGTCCACATACATGTGGTCCAGGGCCACGTCGGGGTACTGCTTGCCGACCTCGGTCATCACGTCCTTCCACAGCTGCGAGGTCTCCAGCACGTTGGCCTTGTCGACGCTCGTCACCCGTTTGCTGCGCTTGCGTGCGGCCAGGAAGGCGACGTGGCCGATGCGCTCGATCTCCGGACGGCTGTATCGCATCGTGTCGAACGCCTCCTCGGCGCCGGGGAAGTGGCCATCGGGGGAGGTGCGGCGGCCGCGCGGCTGGCCGAAATAGATGTCGCCCGTCAGCTCGCGGATGATGAGGATATCCAGGCCCGCGATCAGCTCGGGCTTCAGGCTGGAGGCCCCGACCAGTTCCTGGTAGCAGATCGCGGGGCGCAGATTCGCGAACAGGCCCAGGTTCTTGCGCAGGCCAAGCACCGCCTGCTCGGGACGCAAGGCCCGCTCGAGCTGGTCGTACTTCCAGTCGCCGACGGCGCCGAACAGGATCGCATCGGCTTGCTTCGCCAGCTTCAATGTCGACT
Source organism: Ramlibacter sp. (assembly GCA_043766965.1). GTDB lineage: Bacteria > Pseudomonadota > Gammaproteobacteria > Burkholderiales > Burkholderiaceae_C > Ramlibacter. The sequence continues at coordinate 3,118 of JAYUHN010000201.1, forward strand.
CCGGCAGCGGATGCCCGTGCGCGTCGTACGCGGCGCCGCCGACCAAGGCGCTCTCCATGTCGAAACCCAGGTCCAGTACCTCCAGCACCTTTACCGCCTCAGCGACGATTTCGGTGCCGATGCCGTCGCCCGGCAGGACCGCGATTTTCATGATTTGTGTTCCACCAGGAATCCTTCACAACAGAGGCGCAGAGGACGCAGAGAAGGCGCGGGGGAGTCGACAATGAACTGCGATTCCATCTGCCGTCCTCTGTGCTCTCTGTGCCTCTGCGGTGAATGAATCATTTTTAGCGAGCAAGCGTATGGGCCAGCCACGGCTTCGCGGCCAGGCGCTGGGCTTCAAAGGCCTTGATCTTGTCCTTCTTCAGCAGGGTGAGCCCGATGTCGTCGAAGCCGTTGAGCAGGCAGTACTTGCGAAACGGCTGCACGTCGAACCCGATCTCTTCGCCCTGCGCCTTGACGATCACCTGGCGATCCAGGTCGACGCTGAGCTGGTAGCCCGGAAACGCCAGGACCTCGTCGAACAACTGCGCCACTTTTGCTTCCGGCAGCACGATCGGCAACAGGCCATTCTTGAAGCAGTTGTTGAAGAAGATGTCGGCGAAGCTCGGCGCGATGATGCTGCGGAAGCCGTACTGGTCGAGCGCCCAGGGCGCGTGTTCACGCGACGAGCCGCAGCCGAAATTCTTGCGCGCCAGCAGGACGGACGCACCTTTGTAGCGCGGCTGGTTCAGGACGAAATCCGGATTCGGCCTGCGGCTGGCCGGGTCCTGCCCCGGTTCGCCCGCATCCAGGTACCGCCACGCGTCGAACAGGTTGGGACCGAAGCCGGTCTTGCGGATCGATTTGAGGAACTGCTTTGGAATGATCGCGTCGGTGTCGACGTTCTCGCGATCCATCGGCGCCACGAGGCCCTTGTGCACGGTGAATTTCTGCATTTGAAAACTCCTGGAGTGAGCATCCGTACGCGAAGGTCGCGAAGGTCGCGAAGATGACGCGAAGAACGCGAAAGAAACCTTGAAAAATTTCTCCTTTCTGTCTTTTTCGCGTCCTTCGCGAGTCCTTTGCCCCCTACGCGTACGGAAGTCCGAATTATTTCTTTTTGGCCACGTCCTCGATCACGGTCCCGGCTTTCTGGATATCCTGGCCGGCGCCCCGAAGGGTGTTGCAGCCGGCAAGGGCCAGAGCGAACGAGAGGGCCAGCAGGGCGGCAACGCTTTTCATTGAATTCTCCTCAGACGAATCGGCGGATGTCGACAAAATGGCCGTGAACCGCGGCGGCGGCCGCCATTGCGGGACTGACCAGATGGGTGCGGCCGCCGGAGCCTTGGCGGCCTTCGAAATTTCGGTTGCTGGTCGAGGCGCAGCGCTCGCCCGGCGGGACCTTGTCGGGATTCATCCCGAGGCAGGCCGAGCAGCCCGGCTCGCGCCATTCGAGGCCTGCGTCGGTGAACACCTTGTCCAGCCCCTCGGCTTCGGCCTGCGCCTTGACCAGGCCCGAGCCCGGCACCACCAGTGCCAGCTTGACGTTGGCCGCCACCCGGCCGCCGATGCGGCGCACCACCGCAGCGGCCTCGCGCATGTCCTCAATGCGGCTGTTGGTGCAGCTACCGATGAAGACCTTGTCGATGCGCACGTCGGCAATCGGCTTGTTGGGCTCCAGGCCCATGTAGACCAGCGCCCGCTCGATCGCGCTGCGCTTGGTGTCGTCGCGCTCCTTGTCAGGGTCGGGCACGCGCTCGTCGATGGCCAGCACCATCTCGGGGCTGGTGCCCCAGGTGACCTGCGGTTTGAGCTGGCTGGCGTCCAGCTCGACGGTGGCATCGAAGTGCGCACCCTCGTCGCTGCGCAGCGCGCGCCACAGCGCCGCGGCATGCTCGAACTCCACGCCCTTGGGTGCAAACGGCCGGCCCTTGACATAGGCGATGGTGGTCTCGTCCACCCCCACCAGGCCGGCGCGGGCACCGGCCTCGATGGCCATGTTGCAGACCGTCATGCGGCCTTCCATGCTCAGCGCGCGGATCGCCGAGCCACCAAACTCGATGGTGTAGCCGGTGCCGCCCGCCGTGCCGATCTTGCCGATGATGGCCAGCACGATGTCCTTGGCGGTCAGGCCGCGGGCCAAGGTGCCGTCCACCCTGACCAGC
>JAYUHN010000202.1:0-1930 GCA_043766965.1 Ramlibacter sp.
GGCTCGAAATGCGGGAATAGCTCAGTTGGTAGAGCGCAACCTTGCCAAGGTTGAGGTCGAGAGTTCGAGACTCTTTTCCCGCTCCAGTTTTTCCAAAAAGGGAAGCCATGGCTTCCCTTTTTTGTCGCTTCGGGCAGCGGAAGCGGCAGATGGAATGCGGCGCGATAGCAAAGCGGTTATGCACCGGATTGCAAATCCGATCAGCCCAGTTCGACTCTGGGTCGCGCCTCCAGATCCCACGCTTTCCGCAGACGGTCTGCGTGACGTGTTGCTCGGCGGCTGGTGCGCGGGACGGGACTCGAACCCGTACGCTCCCTCTCGGGTGGGCGGCGGGTTTTAAGCCCGATGTGTCTACCAGTTCCACCACCCGCGCAACGAGTCGGATCATAGCTGCCGCGCCGCTGGAGGCTGCCGGTCGGCATACACTTGGTTGGTGCCCGCTCCCGCAAAGCTGGAGCGAGAGCGGGCCCCAGACGGAGAAGAACATGTCACGCTATAACGCCCCTTTTGAAATCCACGTCCACGGCGACGTGCAGCTGCGGCCCGACGTCAGCTTCGCGCAGCTGCAGGACGCGCTCAAGCCCCTATGGACATACGCCGGCGCCAAGTCGCTGGCCGACGGCGCCGAAAGCGCCTATGAGGAAGAGCCGGGAATCAAGTTCGACGCGCCGGAGCACCTGCTGCGGCTGTGCTGGACCGTCGCCGGTGACGAGGACTTCCGCCAGTCGCTGGACGAAATGTGCATGAGCCTGAACGAGCTGGCCGACCAGGGCGCCGCCATCGAGATCACCTTTTACGACGCCGAGTTCGACGAGGAAGAAGAGCGCCCCGAAGCGGAGTCGCGCGACGACTTCGTCATGCTGTTCGTGGGCCCGACGCCGGCCGCGATCATGCAGGTCCAGCGCGACCTGCTGGTGCAGGACATGATCAACCTGATGGAGCGGCATTTCGACGGCGCCGAGCTGGGCGGCGTGGTGGCCGAGATCGACAAGCTGTTCAGCGTGCGGTTCGACGCGCTGGTGAATTCGCTCGAGATCGGCAAGCCGCCGCGCGGCTCGGGTGGCTCCGGCAGCTCAGGCCATGGTGGCGGCGGCAGAAGGCCGCGGCACCTGCACTAGGACAGCCGCGCGCCGGCGCGGGCCTGCTGCGTCAGCGCCCGCAATTCGGTACGCAGCACCTTGCCCATGAGGTTGCGCGGAAACCATGGCGCCTGTCAGGCCGCTACGACCGGGATGGCCTTGAAGGCGCCGGTCGCGATCTTCTGCTTCCATTCGGCTGGCCCGGTGCTGTGCGCGTTGGTGCCGGAGGCGTCGACTGCCACCGTCACGGGCATGTCCTTCACGTCGAATTCATAGATGGCTTCCATGCCGAGATCGGCGAAGCCCAGCACTTTCGCGCTCTTGACCGCCTTCGCCAGCAGGTAGGCGGAGCCGCCCACCGCCATCAGGTAGGCGCTCTTGTGCTTGCGGATCGCAGCCACCGCTTCCGGCCCGCGCTCCGCCTTGCCGATCATCGCGATCAGGCCGGTTTCGGCCAGCATCATCTCGGTGAACTTGTCCATCCGGGTCGCCGTGGTGGGACCGGCGGGACCGACTGCTTCGCCACGCACCGGATCGACCGGGCCGACGTAGTAGATGACGCGGTTGGTGAAGGCCACCGGCAGCTGTTCGCCGCGCGCCAGCATCTCCTTGATGCGCTGGTGGGCGGCATCGCGGCCGGTGAGCATCTTGCCGTTCAGCAGCAGCGTGTCGCCGGCTTTCCAGCCCGCCACCTGTTCGCGGGTGAGCGTGTCGAGATCGACGCGCCGGCTCTTCTTCTCGTCGGGCACCCAGTTCACGTCGGGCCACAGGTCGAGGCTGGGCGGGTCGAGATAAACCGGACCGGAGCCGTCCATCACGAAATGCGCGTGGCGCGTGGCGGCGCAGTTGGG
>JAYUHN010000203.1:0-1926 GCA_043766965.1 Ramlibacter sp.
GCTTCTCGTGCAGCGCCGGGAACAGCTCGAACACCTCCTGCAGCCGCGCGCGCAACTTGTCGGCGAACTGCTTGCGCCGGCCGAGCAACGGCAATGCCAAGTTGTCCTGTACCGACAGATAAGGGAACAGGCTCGACTCCTGCGGGATGCAGCAGATTCCCAGGTCGATCAGGCGGTGCGGCGCGATGCCGGAAATATCCTTGCCATCGTAGGCGATGGTCCCGCTCTTGGGCGGCAGGAAGCCGCAAATGGTCTTGATGATGGTGGACTTGCCCGCGCCATTCAGGCCGATCAGGCCGGTGATGCGGCCGCTGTCGACGCGCAGGCTGATGTCGCGCAGCACGTCGATGTCCTGTGCGTAGCCGGCTGTGACGTCCTTCAGTTCGAGCAAAGGCTGCTGCTGTGCGTCGTTCACGTCAACGCACCTCCAGGCTGGGCGGGTCGACCTCGCCTTGCGCATCGCTGTTGCCCAGGTAGGCTTCGATCACGTCATGGTTCTGCAGGACCGCGCGGACGTCTCCGGTGGCGATGACGCGCCCTGCGTTCATGCAGACGGCGCTCTGGCACAGGTCCACGACGATCGGCATGTCGTGGCTCACCAGCAGGAAGGTCGCGCCCTGCGCGTGGCGCTTGCGAATGAATTGCGCCATCACCTGCCGCATCACAGGATGCACGGCGGCGAAGGGCTCGTCCAGCATGGCGATCAGCGGCGGCTCGATGAAGCACATGCCGAACTCCAGCAGCTTGCGCTGGCCGCCCGAGAGCTGTCCGGCATCAAGCGACTGCACCGGCCCCAGGGTCAGCTCTTCGACCAGAGCCTGCGCGCGTACGGTGGTCTCGGCTTCGGACAGGCCGCGGGCCATGCCGGCCGTCAGCAGGTTGTCGAACGCCGACATGCGGGTGAAGACGCGCGACATCTGGAACATGCGCAGCACGCCGCGCTGCGCCAGCCGGTCGGGCGCCATTCCGGTGATGTCTTGCTCGCTCATTCGCACCCGCCCGGAGTCCGGCGGCAGGAAGCCGGACAGCAGGTTGAGCACCGTCGTCTTGCCCGAACCGTTGGGGCCGATCAGGCCCAGGACCTCGCCCTGCCTGACTTCGAAGCCGACGTTGTCGACGGCGGCGACGCCGCCGAAGCGCTTGCACAGGCCCTCGATTTTCAGCAGGCTCATGGTTTGCGGCCCTGCAGCCGCGCCGCAACCAGGCCCCACAGGCCGCCCGGGATGTAGCGCGCGAAGACGATCACCAGCAGCGCGAAGACGATCATCTGGATGCCGCCGAAAGCGCGCAGCCATTCCGAACTCAGGTAGACCAGCAGGCCGCCGAGGATCGCGCCGCTCAGCGATCCCATGCCGCCGATCACCACCATCGACAGGATCAGGCCGGTTTGCTGCAGCAGGCCGAGTTCCGGGCTCACCAGCTGGCTGAAGGTGCCGTACAGCGAGCCCGCGAGGCCGCAGATGGCGCAGGAAACGCAGAACGCGATCATCTTGATCCGCACCACGGCGATGCCGCGGCTTTCGGCGCCGACCGGGTCGTCGCGCACCGCCATCATGAAGCGGCCGAGGCGGCCCTTGAGGATCCAGTAGATGAGGCCGAGGACCGCCACCAGCGTGAGCAGGAAGATGTAGTAGTAGCCGAGACGACTTTCTGTCAGCGTCGCGACGTGCATGCCCTGGTCGCCGCGGGTGAACTCGTGCGAATTGCCGATGGCGACCCGGGCGATTTCGGCGAACGCCAGTGTGGTCAGCGACAGATAGGGGCCGGTGAGATTGAGCACCAGCTTGCCCAGCGCCAGCCCGGCCAGCGCGGTGACCACGATCGCGGCCGGGATTCCCAGCGCCAGCGGCACCTGCCAGTAGTGCTCGAGCAAGGCGGTGGTGTAGGCGCCGATCATCGCGAATGCCGCCGGCGCCAGCGAGAACT
>JAYUHN010000204.1:0-1925 GCA_043766965.1 Ramlibacter sp.
CGGCATCCGCTGCCCGAGCGTGCCGACTTCGCCGCCACGCTAGCGCGCTGCGGCATCACGCCCGCGACCCAGGTCGTGGCGCTTGACCGGCAGGGCGGCATGTATGCGGCGCGGCTGTGGTGGATGCTGCGCTGGATGGGGCATGCCGATGTGGCCGTGCTCGATGGCGGCACGGCGGCATGGGCGGCGGCGGGTGGCGCGATGGTCAGCGATGCGTCTGCATCAGCACCTGCGTTATCACCTGCGTCATCACCTGCATCAGCGCCGCCCTACCCCGACCGCCCGAGCCTGGCCGCCACCATCAGCATCGACGACCTGGCCGTGCAGCTCGGCCGCATCCGGCTCGTCGATGCGCGCGCCGGCGAACGTTTTCGCGGCGAGGTGGAGCCGCTCGACGCCACGGCCGGCCACATCCCCGGCGCGCTGAACCGCTTCTTCAAGGACAACCTCGGCGCCGATGGCCGCTTCAAATCCGCCGCCGAACTGCGCGCCGATTTCGCCCCGCTGCTCGGCGCGGAATCGGCGCCGCAGGTCGTCCACCAATGCGGCTCTGGCGTCACCGCCTGCCACAACCTGCTGGCGATGGAACATGCCGGGCTGGCCGGCTCGGCGCTCTTCGTTGGCTCGTGGAGCGAATGGTCTTCGCAACCGTCGCGGCCGGTGGCGCGCGGCGGCTGAAAACTTCACGCGGGCATTCGTTCGGCATTCACCCGGCGGAGCCCAAGCATCGATCGGGCCTTTGTCCTGCGTCAAGCAAAGCCGAACGGCTTGCCCGCAGCGCGACGATCGCCGTAGCATGGCAACACGGCATTCCAGCCGCAGCAGGAGACGGCCATGTTCAAGCGCATTCTCGTTCCGACCGACGGTTCCGACATCACCGCCAAGGCCATTGCCACCGCCGTCGCGCTGGCCAAGTCGGTCGGCGCACAGCTCTTCACGATCAGCGTCAAGGAGCCGTTCCCGTACAGCGCGATCTCGGAAATGCAGCCGACGCCGCCGCAGGAATTCTTCGACGCCCAGGAGCGCATGGCGAACAAGCGCGTGCTGGCAGTGGTTGACGTCGCCAAGGCGAGCGGCATGCACTGCCAGAGCCACACCGTCGAAGCGTTGCACCCCTGGGAGGCGATCATCGACCACGCGACGAGCCTGGATTGCGACCTGCTCGTAATGGCCTCGCACGGCCGGCGCGGCGTCTCGGCGCTGCTGCTCGGCAGTGAAACCCAGAAGGTGCTGACCCACTCGAAGCTGCCGGTGCTGGTGGTGCGTTGACTCGCCCGTGAAAACGCAATTCATTCACCGCTGAGTAACGGAGTTAGCGGAGTTGGCGGAGTTGGCGCAGAGGAATGTTTTCACCTGTACTTCTTACTCTGCGCCAACTCCGCTAACTCCCAAACTCTGCGGTGAGACTTTCTCTTGCCCGCCGCCGCAGTGCACTCAGTGCGCGTGCAGCTGATTCACCGCGATGATCACGATCAGCAGACCGCCCCCGAGCCAGGCCAGTTGCGCGGCGGTTTCGCGCCAGGTCAGGCGGTGCTGCAACTGCGGGATCAGGTCGGCCACCGCCACATAGATGAAGCTGCTTGAGGCCACCACCAGCAGGTACGGGAACAGCGCTTCCCACGGCCCGACGATGAAGTAGCCGATCACCCCACCCACCACCGCCGCCCCGCCCGAGATGGCGTTGTAGAGCAGCGCCTTGCGGCGCCCGAAGCCGGCGTTCAGCAGCACGATGTAGTCGCCCACCTCCTGCGGAATCTCGTGCGCGATGATGGCCAGCGAGGTCACCACGCCGAGCCGTATGTCGGTCAAGAAGGCGGCGGCGATGATGATGCCGTCGCAGAAGTTGTGGATGCTGTCGCCCATGATCACGCTCCAGCCGCCGCGCCCGGCCTGCTGCTGGTCGAAGCCGTGGTGGTGATGGTGCT
>JAYUHN010000205.1:0-1922 GCA_043766965.1 Ramlibacter sp.
GCGGCGGAACATTGAAGCGATTCAAGTCGCCATGCTGGTAGCGATCCTCCGAGAACGCTTCCAGCCATTCGATCGGGGGTGCGGGATTGAAGTCCGCGAAGCGCTTTGCAGGGAGCCCCGATTCGTGCGACAGCGCCCAGAGCATCCGCCCCACGAAGTTATCCTGCCGTGTGCTTGCGGAAGGGTGCGCCAGGGCGTAGTCCACGACGATGCGCTCCTTGCCGAGGATGCCGTCACGATAGGTATCAGCCCAGGCTGCCAAAGTCCTGTGCAGCACAGAGTGGTCATGGCTGCCACCGCGCACTTCGTACAGGACGGGCGTAACCCCCTTGGCCTCCCATTCGATGGTCTTGACGTGTTCCTGGCCGGGATCGCAGTCGCCCAGCGCATAGGCCTGCGGGGTGATCTCGCCCAGCATTCGGTCGGCGGCCAGCGCATCCATCATGTAGCGCAGTACTGGGTCATTGATGCTGTAGCCGACGAAGCAAACCACGTAGTTCCGGAACAACTCGCTGACGAAACGTGCCGCCCAGCGTTCGGTCAGGTAGGCGAGGCCAAAGTCGCCGCTGGTGAGCACCAACCGGTGGAGCACGCTGTCGTCGGCCTTGTCAGGCAAGAGTCCGTGCAGGTAGACCAGCCCGTTCCAGCGGCTGCTTTTCGGGATGGGAAGCATCGGCGCTGCATACGCATTGAAGCGCTGCTTGGCGCGTTGGGCGGCCCGTTCAAACACGCGGTCGAAGTTGGTCGTGACGAGGCGGACGGAACCCTCACGGGAGCGGGCCAGTTGTAGCAAGGCGGCATGTGTGGCAGTGGCGCCCTTGCGGCGCCACCTGGGCTGAAGGACCTGCGCGAGCGCCTTGCGCACGGCAATACGCTGCCCTGGCAGCCGACGCTCCAGCAGATCCAGCGTGGCATCGAACTGTCCGCGCGCGTAGGCCTCCTGTTCGATGGCCGAAGGGGTCGTGCCCACGCGCCGATAAATTTCGTCTACCAGTCCCTTGAACCCCGGCAGCCCTGCGGGGAAGGAAACGCCTGCACCACAGAAAAACACCACATGACTCTCTTCGTGCGCCTGCAATAGTGCATTCGGGATGTCAGGGCCGTTGGCGACGAATTGCATGGTCAGACGGCTGTCAAAAACATCTGTTCCGGCTTGGCCGGCAGCAGCCTGGCGAAGGCTTCGTTCTTCATGTCGATGTAGCCTTGAGAAAGCCGACGCGGCCTGGGCATGGCCAGCCATGCTTGTTTTTGTGGGGGTTCAGTTTTGCATCGTATTTGTCTCGCTTGAAGGCCTTGCCACACGCCGTGCACTCGAAGGCGTAGGACAGACCGAAGCCGCGTTGGGGCTTGGCTGCTGCTCGCGCAGGTTTGCGCACAGCGGGCGAGCGCGCCGACGGGAATGCCGAGAAGGCAGCGGAGAGCCGCTCGATGGGAGGCGTATTCAACGGGCCAGAGGCGGTCAGTTCGGCCGCATAGCGCGGCCTGAACGCTTGGCGGGTGACAGTTGCGGCGCGGATGCGATCGACTCGATAGCTCCTGGATTCGCCGGTGTCGGCCTTGACGCCGAAAAGCAGCAAGTCGCCAGCACGCGTGCGGCGCACCGAGTACGGTTCGATCGTTGGCGATGTGCGTTCGCCGCCTTCTTTCGTGTAGTCCAGTTGGACGCACAGCCGGTTTGCAGCGGCAAAACGTATGGATTCGAGCGAACTGGCACCGACGCCCCACGCCGTGACCATCGGCGGCAGGCGCCACGCGGTGTCGAGGACCTCGCGGCCGAACTGGATCGCCGGCAGCGTCGGCAGCACCACGTCTGTGTTCAACCATTCGAAGACTGCCGGCAGTTCCTGCCAGAACTCATCAAACGGCGGGCACACGGGCAGTTGGTGCGCCAGCATCTGCTCCCATTCCACCTCGATGGCCAC
>JAYUHN010000206.1:0-13810 GCA_043766965.1 Ramlibacter sp.
GCCGCTGGCCGCCGCACGAGCCGCCTTCGACAGCGCGGATCTGCTGGCGGCCCCGGCTGTTCCGGGCGCAGCATCGGCGGCCGGCGCCACCATCGCGACCTGGGCTGGCGGCGCCGGGCTGGCGGCGACGGCGACCTGCTTCGCGGCCACGGGGACAGCAACCGCGGGCCGGACGGCGACAGAAGTGGGCACCGTCGCCGCGACCTGCTTGTCCGCCCCCCGGCTTCCCATCAGGAGGACGCCCAGCCCGGCGATCGCAACAGCGCCGACGCCGGCGAGCACCGCGACCGGCAGCTTCCTCGACGTGGCTGGCGGCGCCCGCGCCTTGACCCCCGTTGCGGGCGACGCAGACGCAGCGGCAGCGCGAACGCGCTCGGTTGCCTGCTTCGGCGCCGAAGCCCTGGGCCGGGGAGGCACGGTCACGGCATCGGAGTGGACGGTCCGCATCAGCGGCATCGTCGCGGTGCCGGGACCAACTTGCTCCCGCAGCGGTCCGGTCACCGTCTCGGCGTCGGCAACCGGCGCCGCTGCGAAAGCGGGCGCAGGGTCGACGATCGGCTGGGTCACCGCAAAGGCCACGGCGGCAGCCGGCGCTGCCGAAGCCATTGCTCCTGCCGCGGCCAGCAGTGACGCCGACACCGGGACGGAGGCATCGCTGCGAAGGCGGGTGGCCTCCAGGTCTGGCTCCGCCGCGGCCGATGCAGGCTGGCCCACGAGCACTGTCTGGTCGGCGGTGCCGCCCGCCAGCTTGCGCAACCGGCGGCGCGCCAGGTCGGCGTAAATCCCGGCGGGAAACTTCTGCAGGAAGCCTTCGAATTCCTCCGAATCGGCGGAGTCCTTGATGTCCTTCCAATAGACCAGCTCCAATTCCTGCGTCACCGTCGCGGTGGACCCGCTGTTGCTCGTGCCGGAACTCACCGGCGAAGGCACGGTCCCCTGCGAGTTCGGCGCTGCCTCGGTCTTCTTGAAGGGGTCCGCGGGTGGAACCACAGTGGCGTCTTCGGCCCGGCGGATTGCCGACTGCAGGGCCGACGCGAAATCGCGCGCGGTGGCGAAGCGCTGCTCCCGATCCTTGGCGAGAGCGCGCGCGACCACCGCGTCGATCGCGGACGGCAGCCGCGCATTGAACGAACTGGGCGGCGGCGGGGTGTGCCCGATGATCTGGTGGATGATCGAAAAATCGTTGTCGCCGTCGAAGGGACGCTTGTCGGTGAGCAGCTGGTACAGCACCACGCCGACCGAGAACAGGTCGGCCCGCGAGTCGATCTTGAGTCCCTGCACCTGTTCCGGCGACATGTACTTGAGCGTGCCGACCATGCTGCCCTGGGTGCGCGTCGCTTCGCCGGAATCCTGCATCCGGGCCACCCCGAAGTCGGTCAGCTTGACCCGGCCACCGGGCTCGATCAACAGGTTGGCCGGCTTGATGTCGCGGTGGACGATGCCGGCCTTGTGGGCGTAATCGAGCGCCGCCAGCAGGTCGCGGATCATCTTCAGTGACTGTTCCAGCGAGTAGCGCACCCCCCGGTCAAGGTGGTGCTTGAGGTCGTCGCCCTGGATGTATTCCATCACCAGGAAGGCAATGTCTCCATCCCGGTCCGAGTCGTAGACGCTGACGATGTTGGGATGCTGCAACCGCGCCGCGGAACGGGCCTCGGTGCGGAAGCGGGATTCGTATTCGGCGGCCGCTTCCTCCGACAGGTTCTCGACCTTCACGGTCTTGATGGCCACCCGCCGTTCCAGGTTCGGGTCGCGCCCCTCGTACACCACTCCCATCGCGCCCTTGCCGAGAACGCGGATCAGGTCATAGCGGCCAAGCTTTTTTAGACTCACGGCGACAAGGTCTTCATTGGGAGGTGAAACCGATTCTAGCCTGCACCCCGCAGCCACGCTCACTCTGCGCCTCAGCCTGTCTCGCGCTTGATACGGTCCCTTTCCCGAAGGTAGGCGTCGTTAAAGTACTTATCGAGCTGCTGCTGAACCCACTCGTCCAGCGCCACGCTCTTGTCGGCGTAATAGCGGGCGTAGGCTTCCCAGGCACGGGTGCCCTCGAACAACCTGGATCCGCCTCCCAGAAGGCGCTCCTTCAGCGCCGCGGGGGCGAATTCCTGCAACGTCGCTTCCAGCACCGCACGGTTGGCGGCTGCCCGCGCCGCGTCGTGGGCGAGCAATTCGCTGACGACATCGGTCAGGGCGCGCTGGGGGCTGATGAAGCCGATGCCTTCCGCCCGTCCTCCGAACAGGTACTGCAACTTCGCCTGGGCCGGCCACTGGGTCTTGAGCGGATTGTTGTCCTTCACCGGCACCAGCGACGCAAGCTCTTCGCTTTTATCGGGCGGCGTCCCGGAACGCGAGCCATAGAGCTGGAACAGGCCTTCGAACGCGGCCCGGACGGCCCGGCCGGCCGCCTCCAGTTCGGCCGGACCGAGGGCGTCCAGGCGGTTCGGATCCAGCCCCAGGCCCTTGTAGAACGGCGAGAAGTCACCGGCGCCGGCGGCTTGCGCCCCTGCCTTCGCTCCGCCGGACCCCGGCCCGAAAGTGGATTGGAAGCCCCAGTCGCCGAACGGATCTTCCTCGGCGGAAATCACCGGCGCCAGCGATTCCTCGCCATGGCCGGACACCAATGCGCCGCGCGGGAGAGTGGCATCGGACGTCGGGAGGCGATCGAACACTGCCCATGCATCGTGCTCGCTGTCAGGGGTGACCAGCCGCACCTGCAGGACGTAACTGCCGACTTTCAGGATTTCTCCGGGCAGCAGCACGCCCCGGGCGCCGGGCGGCGCATACCCGAACGCCATGTCCACCCCGTTGACCGACGACAGCACCCGGAAGTGAAGCTCGCTATCCTCGTTCCAGACCGCAAGATGCCGCCGTGACACCGCCCGCTCCGGGTCCGGCAATGTCACGCTGCAGTCGCTGTCACGACCCAGGATCAATTCGGTCTGGCCAGGCTCGAGTTGGCGCAGCGCTTCGAGCCCAGGACCGGAAATATGAAGCTCTAACACCATCAGGGTGAAACTCCTGCGTCTCAACCCGTGACGGAAAACAGCACCAGGGGCGCGTCGTCGGCGTGACGGTCGCAGCCCAGTGCGATCTGGCCATGGCCGACCAGGTAGCACTCGGTGCGACGCAGCACCACTGGTTCGGTCTGGTTGCCCATGTAGACCCAGGTTCCGAAGCTCGAGCCGTCGCTGAGCACGAACTGCCCGCCGCGCCATTCGATGGTCGAATGCAGGCGCGACACCCGCGAATCGTTGATCGACAGCGAGGACGTCGCAGACCGACCCAGCGTGAGCTTCTCGCCACTCGGGTCCAGCCGCACCGTCTGGCCGGCTGCGGCCAGTTCCAGGAAACCGGCCCGGCCCTGCCCTGCGAACATGGAAGCTCCCATCACGGTGGCATCGTTGTCGCGGTCCACGTGCCAATCGACCCGATAGACCTCGGTCGCGTCTGACTTCCCGCGCAGGTACATCGGTCCCAGGCTGCGCAGCTGTTCGCGCAAGGTCGCCGACAGCGCATCAGCCACGCGCTGGGTGGTCAGGATCTGCGCGGCCCCCGCCAGGTCCGCCAGGCGGGCGGCGCTGTTGACGGCATCGCCGTAACAGTCACCCGCGATCTCCACCACCTCGCCGGTCTCGACACCCATCTGCATCTGCACCGGCCCGAGCGTGCCGCCGGGATGCACCGGCTTTTCCTGCAACCGCTTCTGGATGGCGAGGCAGGCCTCGATCGCATCCGCTTCGAGCGCAAACACCACGAACAGGCCGTCTCCGAGCAGCTTCACGATCCGGCCCTTGTGCTGCTCGAAGGTCTTGGACAAGGCCGTCGTCAGTTGCGTGACGAAGCGGCCTGCGGTCTCATCCCCGAGCCGCTCGAAGATGCCCGTGCTTCCGACCAGATCAGCAAAGACGACGGTGGCCACGATGAAGTCAGCGTCCGCGGTGGGTTGGGTGAATTACAGGCATTCAGCTTGATTTTATGCGGGGGACGGCCAGACCCGGCATTAAAGCAAAAAGGGTCAGCAGGAGACTCCTGCTGACCCTTGACCAATGGTCGGCGTGAAAGGATTCGAACCTTCGACCCCTTGCACCCCATGCAAGTGCGCTACCAGGCTGCGCCACACGCCGACAAGGCCGCAATTATAGCGGCAGCGCACTGTGGCCAGCAACGTCAGTGCGTCGCCGAAAGCAGGTCCCGGATCTCGAACAGCTCCCGGCGCACCAGCAGCAGCTTCTGCGACACCAGCTCGCGTTCTTCCATCGGCGTGCTGTCCTCGAAATCCTCGGCAAAGGAAGAATCGTCGATCTCGATCGGCTCGACGCCTTCGAGCATGACTTCGCCGGCCCGGCGCTTGTCGCGCTCGACCTGCACCAGTTCCTGCAGCTTGTTGCGCGCGCCGCTGATCGTGAACCCCTGGTCATACAGCAGGTCGCGGATGCGCCGGATCATCAGGACCTCATGGTGCTGGTAATAGCGCCGGTTGCCGCGCCGCTTCATCGGTCGCAACTGGGTGAATTCCTGCTCCCAATAGCGCAGCACGTGCGGCTTGACGCCGCAAAGCTCGCTGACTTCGCCGATCGTGAAGTAGCGCTTCGCTGGAATGGATGGGAGAGCTTTCTCCATTGAAATCAATGTCGTAGGAGAGAAAGCTGCTAGGTTACTCTAAGGGGACCGGGATGCAAAGCCGATTCGCGCAAGGCCGCGAAAATGTTTGTCGGAAGCTACGCCGACTCGACCCCATCGCCCTGGATCTGTTCCTTGAGCTTGTGGCTGGCATGAAACGTGACCACCCGGCGGGCCTCGATCGGAATCGCCTCGCCGGTGCGGGGATTGCGGCCCGGCCGGGGCGCCTTGGTCCGGATCTGGAAATTGCCGAAGCCGGAAATCTTCACGTCCTGGCCTTCGACCAGGCTATCCGCGATCAGGTCGAAGAACGCGTCGATCATGTCCTTGGACTCGCGCTTGTTCAACCCGATCTGCTCGAACAGCAATTCGGCCAGCTGCGCCTTCGTCAGCGCGGGCGTTTCGAGGCTCTCGACGGAAAAGTCCATGGATTCCTCGCCCTCACTTTGCTGGCTCGATGCCGTCACTGTCATGCCCGCAGACGGCCGCCAAGGCGCCCGGCGATACTGTCGATCACGGCCTGGACTGCGGCGTCAATCTGCTCATCGGTCAGTGTGGCGTCCGGACTGCCGAGCGTCAAGCGCACCGCCATGCTTTTCTCGTCGGCCGCAACACCGCCGCCCGCCTGCTGCGGCTTGTACAGGTCGAACAGTACGGCGTGCCGAAGCAAGTTGCCGGTTGCGGCCGCGTGGATCGCGTCCATCAAGGCAGATTGGGCGATTCCGTCCTTCACGATCACAGCGATGTCCCGTTCCACCGGCTGGAATCGCGGCACTGCCTCGAAGGCGGGCACCGGCCGGGCCAAGGCAGCCTCGAGATCGAGTTCGAACAGCACTGGAACCCGGGCGAACTCCCACTGCTGGCGCCAACGGGGATGCAATTCGCCGACGACACCCACGTGGGCGCCACCGACCAACACGCGTGCGCAACGGCCCGGATGCATGGCCGGGTGTTCAGCGGCGATGAATTCGGCCTGGCGGGGGGCCAACAACGCTTCGACGTCGCCCTTGACGTCGAAGAAATCGCTGCTGCGGCCCTTGCTGCCCCATTGCGGACCGTCCACGTCGCCGTAGGCCAGACCCGCGATCCGCATTGGCTGGTGGACGCCACGCACAGTGGTATCGGTCGTCACCACGGCCGGATCCCGCAGGAAGACACGTCCGATCTCGAACAGCCGGACCCGTTCCGCCTTGCGATCGAGGTTGAAGCGCAACGCCTGCAGCAGCGATCCGAGCAACGACGATCGCATCACGCCCTGCTGGCTGGCAATCGGGTTGAGCAGGCGAATCGGCGCTTCGTTGCCGGCGAGTTCGCGCTCCCAGCTCTCCTGGACGAAACTGAAACTGATGGTCTCCTGGTAACCCAGCGCAGCGGCCTGCCGCAGCAGCGCGAACCGGCCGCGCCGCGA
The DNA here is from genome assembly GCA_043766965.1 of Ramlibacter sp. Classification (GTDB taxonomy): domain Bacteria; phylum Pseudomonadota; class Gammaproteobacteria; order Burkholderiales; family Burkholderiaceae_C; genus Ramlibacter. Next base: position 6,029 of record JAYUHN010000206.1, read on the forward strand.
CTCCGGCCGCTGCCTGGCCGCCATGGGAGCCATGGGAGGCGTCGTCGGCAGCTTGTCGTACCCGATCACCCGCGCCACCTCCTCGATCAAATCTTCCTCGATTGCAAGATCGAAGCGGTATCGCGGCGGGTTGACTTTCAGCGTTCCCTGCCCTTCGACCACGGCCAGCCCCAGGCGGGTCAGCGCGTCCGCGCATGCCTGCTGCGTCAGCGGCATGCCAATGACCTTGCTGGCCCGGGCAATCCGAAGCGTCACGGCCTTGGCCGGCGGCAGGTGGATCGCCTGGTCGTCCACCGGCCCGGCCCGTCCGCCGCAGATCTGCAGGATCAGGCGCGTGATGTGTTCCAGGTGCGCCACCGTCGTACTCGGGTCGACGCCGCGCTCAAACCGGTGGCCGGCATCGGTTGCGAAACCGAAGCGGCGGGAGCGGCCCTGGATCGCCGTCGGCCACCAGAACGCTGCTTCGGCATAGACATTCTTCGTTTCGTCCGAAACGGCCGTCGTGTCGCCACCCATGATGCCCGCCAGCGACTCCACCTGCGCCTCGTCGGCGATCACGCCGACCTTCTCGTCCACGGTCACAGTCGTGCCGTTCAGCAGCTTGAGCTGCTCGCCGGGCCTGCCCCAGCGCACCTCCAGCCCGCCATGGATCTTGTCGAGATCGAAAATGTGCGACGGCCGGCCGAACTCGAACATCACGTAGTTCGAGATATCCACCAGCGCCGTGACGTTGCGCTGGCCGCAGCGTGCCAGCCGCTCGACCATCCAGGCCGGGGTCGGCGCCTTGGGGTTCACGCCACGCACGATGCGTCCGGAAAACCGTCCGCACAGGTCGGGCGCGCTGACTGCCACCGGCAGTTTGTCCTCGTGCTGCGCGGCCACCGGCTCGAACACCGGCGCCTTGAGCGGCGCACCGGTCAAGGCAGACAGTTCGCGCGCCACGCCGTAAACGCTGAGGGCATGGGCCAAATTCGGCGTGAGCTTCAGGGTGAACAAGGTGTCATCCAGCTGAAGTACCTCCCGCACGTCCGCACCGACGGCCGCGCCCGAGTCGAGCTCGAGCAGGCCGCCATGGTCGTCGTTCAACCGCAGTTCGCGCGCCGAGCACAGCATGCCCTGGCTCTCGACGCCGCGCAGCGTGCCGACCTCGATCAGAAACGGCTTGCCGTCGTCGCCGGGGGGCAGCTGCGCACCCACCAATGCAACGGGCACCTTGATGCCGACCCGCGCATTCGGCGCCCCGCAAACAACGTTGAGCAAGGCGCCCTGGCCCGCGTCGACCTGGCACACATGCAGTCGATCGGCGTTCGGGTGCGGCGCGATTTGCTTGATTTCGCCGATCACGACTCTGGTGAATGGCGGAGCGACCGGCCGCAGCTGTTCGACCTCCAGCCCTCCCATGGTGAGCGTGTCGGCCAGTTGCTGGGTCGTCAGCGGCGGATCGCAGAACTCGCGCAGCCAGGATTCGGGAAATTGCATGTTGTGTCGCGACGAAAATCGGTCAGCGGAACTGGCCGAGAAAGCGGACATCGCCTTCGAAGAACAGGCGCAGGTCGTTCACGCCGTAGCGCTGCATCGCAAGCCGGTCCGGGCCCATGCCGAAGGCGAAGCCGATGTAGCGTTCCGGATCGAGCCCCATGTTGCTGACCACCGTCGGGTGCACCTGGCCCGCACCGGCGATCTCCAGCCAGCGGCCGGCCAGCGGGCCGGTCTGGAACTGGATGTCGATCTCGGCGCTGGGTTCTGTGAACGGAAAGAAACTGGGCCGGAAGCGCAGCGCCAGCATGTCGCTTTCGTAGAATATCCGGCAGAAATCGGTGAAGACAACCTTCAGGTCCTTGAAGCTCACGTTCTCACCGAGCCACAGGCCCTCGCACTGGTGGAACATGGGCGAATGCGTGGCATCGCTGTCCACCCGGTAAGTGCGGCCGGGCGCGATCACGCGGATCTCGGGCATCGAGCCCTGACCGGCGTATTTCTTGATGTGCTGGTGGGCGTAGCGCACCTGCATCGGGCTGGTGTGCGGGCGCAGGTTGTACGGAATGCCGTCGTCACCGTCGATGTCGACGTAGAACGTGTCCTGCATCGAGCGGGCGGGATGGTTCGGCGGGTTGTTCAGCGAAGTGAAGCTGTACCAGTCGCTCTCGATCTCGGGGCCGTCGGCCACGTCGAATCCCATGCTGGCGAAGATCTGCTCGATCCGCTCCATCGTCAGGCTGACCGGATGCAGGCCGCCCGCCACGCGCAAGCGTCCCGGCAAAGTCACGTCGAGTGCTTCGGCCTTGAGCTGCGTTTCGAGTTCGCGGTCGGCGAGCGCCTGCCGGCGCGCATTGAGCGCCGCTTCGATCGCCTGCTTGGCCAGGTTGATCGCCGCGCCCCGGCTCTTTTTCTCAGCCACGCCCAGGGCCGCCATGCCCTTCATCAGTTCGGTGACGCGGCCCGACTTGCCGAGGAACTGCGCCTTGGCGTTCTCCAGTTCGGCCGGCGCGCCGGCCCTGGCGAAGGCCTCGCGTGCGCTGTCGACGATGAAATCAAGCTCGTTGGTCTGCATGAATTGAAAAGGGCCAGTGCGTTTGCCCTGGCCCCTGTCCTTGTGTGTTGCACCTGGCTGCGTCACGCTGGACGCAGCCGCCGCCAACTCAAGCAGCCAGCCTGGCCTTGACCTGCTCCACGATGCCGGCAAATGCGGCCTTGTCATGCACCGCGATATCGGCCAGGACCTTGCGGTCGATCTCGATGCCGGCCTTGCGGATGCCGTTGGCGAACTGGCTGTAGGTCAGGCCGCACTCGCGGGCCGCGGCGTTGATCCGCGCGATCCAGAGCTGGCGGAAGACGCGCTTCTTGGTGCGGCGATCGCGGTAGGCATACTGCCCCGCCTTCATCACCGCTTCCTTGGCGACCCGGAAAACATTGCCGCGGCGGCCGCGGAACCCCTTGGCGAGGGCAAGAACTTTCTTGTGGCGGGCGCGAGCCGTTACACCACGTTTGACGCGAGGCATGCGATTACTCCTTGTTCGTCAGTTGATCAGATGCCACGGCCGGGCAACATGGCGCTCATCGAAACCATATTGGTTTCGTGAACCGTGACGGCACCGCGCAGATGACGCTTGTTCTTGGTGGTCTTCTTGGTCAGGATGTGACGCTTGAAGGCCTGGCCGCGCTTGACGGTGCCGCCGGGACGAACGCGGAAACGCTTTTTCGCGCCGCTCTTGGTCTTCATCTTGGGCATGTGAATGCTCCTTTACGTTGTGCTCGTGAGGCGCCGCGAATGCTTTCCGCGTCTTGTTGGCCCCGAGCCACTTTTTAGTGGCGAGTTCGAATTCGCCACTTTTAGGTGGAAAGCCCGAAGGCTCTCCGACATCGCCGCACCGGCGACCGGCCGGTACAGCGGTGATTTCTCAGGCCGAGGCGGGTTGAGGCGCTTCGACCACGGGCTTCACAGCCACTTTTTTCTTGCCCGGCGCGATCATCATGATCATCTGCCGGCCTTCCAGCTTGGGAAACTGCTCCACCAGGATCAGGTCGCCGAGCTCGTCGCGGATCCGGTTCAGCAGCGCCATCCCGATTTCCTGGTGCGTGATCTCCCGGCCCCGGAAGCGCAGCGTGATCTTGCACTTGTCGCCTTCGGCCAGGAAGCGCCGGATGTTGCGCATCTTGATGTTGTAGTCACCGTCGTCGGTGCCGGGCCGGAACTTGACTTCCTTGATTTCGATGACCGTCTGCTTGGCTTTCGCTTCCGCCGCCTTCTTCTGCTCCTGGTACTTGAACTTGCCGTAATCCATCAAGCGGCAAACCGGGGGGTTCGCGGTGGCGGCAATCTCGACCAGGTCGACGTCCGCTTCACCGGCAAGGCGCAGGGCCTCGGCAATGCTGACAATGCCCAGCGGCTCGTTTTCAGGCCCCGAGAGGCGTACTTCCGGGGCCATGATTTCCCGGTTCAGGCGGTGCTTGCGTTCCTCGCGCTGGCGGCGGTCGCGAAATTCTGTAGCGATGGTCCAAATCCTTCAATTCATATGGCCACGACATGTGGTTTACGCTGCCTTGGTGCACGCCGGCAAGAGCTTCATCAGCTTTTGTTGCGGATGTCGTCGGCGATCTTCTGCAAGAATGCATCGACAGACATCACACCGAGGTTCTGGTTGCCTCGGGCGCGCACTGAGACAGCCCCTGCGGCCTTCTCCTTGTCACCCACGACCAGGATATAAGGCAGCTTTTGCATCGAGTGCTCCCGTATTTTATACGTAATCTTCTCGTTACGCAGATCGAGACTTGCCCTAAGCCCTTGATTCGTCAGCGTTTTGGCCACTTCCCGGGCGTAGTCGGCCTGCGAATCCGTAATGTTGAGCACGGCAACCTGCTCCGGAGCCAGCCAGGCCGGGAGCGCGCCGGCGTGCTGTTCGATCAGGATGCCGATGAACCGCTCCATGCTGCCGACGATCGCCCGGTGCAGCATCACGGGACGATGGCGGTTGCCGTCCTCGCCGACGTATTCCGCATCGAGCCGCTCGGGCATGGAAAAATCGACCTGCATCGTGCCGCACTGCCACTGCCGCCCGATCGCGTCCTTCAGCGTGTACTCGATCTTTGGGCCATAGAAAGCGCCTTCGCCGGGGGAAATCTCGAACACGCAGCCCGAGGCGCGCAGGCTTTGCATCAGCGCGTGCTCGGCCTTGTCCCAACTTTCCTCTGAGCCGATCCGCTGCGCCGGCCGGGTCGCCACCTTGTAGATGATGCTGTTGAAGCCGAAGTCGGTGTAGACCTTCTGCAGCAGCTCGGTATACGCAGTGCACTCGGGCAGGATGTGGTCCTCGGTGCAGAAAATATGGCCGTCGTCCTGGGTGAATCCGCGCACCCGCATGATGCCGTGCAGGCCACCGGTCGGCTCGTTGCGGTGGCACTGGCCGAATTCCCCATAGCGCAGCGGCAGGTCCCGGTAGCTCTTGGTGCCCTGCTTGAAGATCAGGATATGGCCGGGGCAATTCATCGGCTTGAGCGCGTACTCGCGCTTCTCGGACTCGGTCGTGAACATGTTCTCGCGGTACTTGTCCCAGTGACCGGTCTTCTCCCACAGCGTCTTGTCCAGCAACTGCGGCCCCTTCACTTCCTGATAGCCGTTGTCGCGGTAGACGCGGCGCATGTACTGCTCGACTTCCTGCCAAAGCGTCCAGCCCTTGGGATGCCAGAACACCACACCCGGCGCGTGATCGTCGATGTGGAACAGGTCCAGTTCGCGGCCGAGTTTGCGGTGATCGCGCTTCTCGGCTTCTTCCAGCATCGTGAGGTACTGCTGCAGATCGTCCTTGCTGGCCCAGGCAGTGCCGTAGATCCGCTGCAGCATCTCGTTGCGGTGGTCGCCGCGCCAATAGGCCCCCGCCACTTTCATCAGCTTGAAGAACTTCAGCTTGCCGGTGCTCGGGACGTGGGGACCGCGGCACAGGTCCTCGAAGCCGCCTTCGCTGTACAGCGAAACGTCTTCGTTGGCCGGAATGCTGGCAATGATCTCCGCCTTGTAGTGCTCGCCCTGCCCTTTGAAATGGGCCACCGCCTGGTCTCGCGGCAGGACGCGCCGCGTCACCGGCTCGTCCTTTGCAGCCAGCTCGGTCATGCGCTTTTCGATCGCCGCAAGATCCTCCGGCGTGAAAGGCCGCTTGTAGGAAAAATCGTAGAAGAAGCCGTTCTCGATGACCGGCCCGATCGTGACCTGCGCCTCGGGGAAAAGCTCCTTCACCGCATAAGCCAGCAGGTGCGCGGTCGAATGGCGGATGACATCCAGGCCTTCCGGATCCTTCGCAGTGATGATGGACAGGGGCGCGTCGGAAGCGACCGTGTAGCTGGTGTCGACCACCTTGCCGTCGACCTTGCCGGCAAGGGCGGCTTTGGCCAGGCCCGAACCGATCGAGGCGGCAACGTCGGCCACCGTCACCGGGCCGGGGTATTCGCGTCGGGAGCCGTCGGGAAGCGTGATGTGGATCATTGTGGAAATGTCGGAGGAAAATAAAAAAGCGCGGCCGGCAGCCGCGCTTTTGTGTGGAACCCGTTCGGAGTTCAGTGCACGCGACTACCCGGCCCCTCGTGGGTCGTTCCGGTCTGCGGAGTAGTTCGCGGTGTCATAACCAAAATGCCTTTCTCGCTCTTGTCAGGCTGCTGTCGCGGCGAGTCCCATTTTAGCCCGCCCTGACGAAACCCGTGCCGCCACAGCGTTCGCACGGGCTGATGACGGTCTGCTTCTCCACTTCGAAATTCTCGTTGATGTTCTCGCTGTCGATCCGCAACTCGCCGGTGCCACCGCAGTCGGGGCAGCGCGCCTGCTTCAGCGCGGCGGCGTCGAACGCTCCCGTGTCCTGGATCGAAGCTTCCATGGCCGTGCTCCCCGGTGGAATGACAGGCCCCCACTCTACGCCAAGGCCGAGCGGAGGCCACGGGGCGCCGACTCAGGCGGCTTTCTTCTGGTCGAAGAACTGTTCGTCCTCGGTCGATCCCTTCAACGCGCCCGTTGAAGCATTGGCCTCGATCGTCGTGGTGACCGCGTCGAAGTAACCGGTGCCCACCTCGCGCTGGTGTTTGACGGCGGTGAACCCCTTGCCCGCCGCGGCGAACTCGGCTTGCTGCAGTTCCACGAACGCCGTCATGTTGTTGCGGGCGTAGCCATAAGCCAGGTCGAACATGGCGTAGTTGAGGCTGTGGAAGCCGGCCAGGGTGATGAACTGGAACTTGTACCCCATCGCGCCCAGTTCCTGCTGGAAACGGGCGATCGTGGCGTCGTCCAGGTTCTTCTTCCAGTTGAAGGACGGCGAGCAGTTGTAGGCCAGCAGCTTGCCGGGGAACTTCGCGTGGATCGCATCCGCGAAGGCCTTTGCGAAGGCCAGGTCGGGGGTGCCGGTCTCGCACCAGAGCAGGTCGACGTACGGCGCGTATGCCAGGCCGCGGCTGACGGCCTGGTCGAGGCCGTTCCTGCTGCGGTAGAAGCCTTCCACGGTGCGCTCGCCGGTGAAGAACGGCTTGTCGATCGGGTCGACATCGGTTGTCACCAGGTCGGCTGCTTCGGCGTCGGTGCGGGCCAGCAGGACGGTGGGCGTGCCCATCACGTCGGCCGCGAGCCGCGCGGCCACCAGCTTGGACACCGCTTCGCGCGTCGGCACCAGGACCTTGCCGCCCATGTGGCCGCATTTCTTGGCTGCCGCGAGCTGGTCTTCGAAATGAACGCCCGCGGCGCCGGCCTCGATCATCGACTTCATCAGTTCGAATGCGTTCAACACGCCGCCAAAGCCTGCTTCGGCATCCGCCACGATGGGTGCGAAGTAGTCGACGTAGCCATCGTCGCCCTGGCTTTTGCCTTCGCTCCACTGGATCTGGTCGGCCCGTGTGAACGTGGCATTGATCTTCTTGACGACTTTCGGCACCGAATCGACGGAGTACAAGGACTGGTCCGGGTACATCTCGCCATTGGTGTTGGCGTCTCCCGCCACCTGCCAGCCGGAAAGGTAGATCGCCTTCAGGCCGGCCTTGACCTGCTGCATCGCCTGGTTGCCGGTCAGCGCGCCAAGCGTGTTGACGAACGGCTCGGTGTTGATCAGGTTCCACAGCTTCTCGGCGCCACGCCGGGCCAGTGTGTGCTCGACTTGCACGGAGCCACGCAGCTTGACGACATCGGCGGCGCTGTAGCCGCGCTCGATGCCATTCCAGCGCGGATTCTCGGCCCAATCCTTCTCGAGTTGGGCGATCTGCTGTTCGCGGGTCAGGTGGGTCCAGTTGCTCATGAATCACTCCGGTTGGTTGAAAGCG
>JAYUHN010000207.1:0-1921 GCA_043766965.1 Ramlibacter sp.
ACTCGGATGTGGTTCATTCCCAAGGCCATCCACCACAACACGCCACCCAATCCGAACGTCGTGAAGTCGTGGCGTTCCCCCTGGCTGCTGCTGCCGGAATGCGAACTTCGGGACCGCATTGGACAGCATCTTCTCAGTGCACTTTCAGAGGTGTCTGAGGCCTTTGGAAAGGCTTTCATAGAGGCTTCCAGAAGGGCTTTCGACAAGCCTTCCGGAAAGCCTTCACCAAAGCATATGGCGAAACAGGAAGCAGGAGACAGGAAGCAGGAACAGGAACAGGAAACAGAAAGGCAAGAGCCTTTCGCGCCCACCAAGGTGGCCACCGACCCGGAGGGCTTTGCCGAGTTCTGGTCCCTTTGGCCGACAACCTCACGAAAGCAAGACCGGAAGAAGTGCGCCGAGAAGTGGAGGCGCAACAAACTGGCCACGGCGCTGCCGAAGATCCTCGCCCACGTCACCGCGATGAAGGGCACCAAGACATGGCGCGAAGGCTTCGAGCCCGCCCCGCTGACGTACCTCACCGGCGAGCGCTGGAACGACGGGATGCCGCCGGTTGAGCAGGCCCGGAGCCCACTGCATGCCGACGACGTCTTCGAGGCCGCCCGATGAGCAGCACCACCGAAGGCCCGGCGCTGCCCTGGAGCGGTGAGGCTGAGCAGAGCGTGCTGGGCGGCCTGCTGATCGACCCGGACGCGATGGCGCGACTTGCGGGCCGCCTGCAGCCGGTGCACATGTTCGACTTCAGGCACCGCGAGATCCTGGCCGCTATCACGGCGATGGTGGCGCGCCGCCATCCGGTGGACGTGATTACCACCTTCGAGCACCTGCAGCGCATCGGCCGGGCCGAAGACTGCGGCGGCCTGGTCTACCTCAACAGCCTTGCCCAAAGCGTGCCCAGCGCGGCCAACATCGCCCGCTATGCCGACATCGTGACCGAGCGAGCGCAGGACCGAGCCGGCATCGCGGCCGCCGATGGCGCCAGGATGATCATGCTGGAGCCTGGAGGCGACCCTGTCGCGAAGATCGACCGCTGCGCCGCGTTGTTTTCCGCCATCCGCATGAGCGCCGGCAAGGCCGAAGCCCTGAACCTGGGCGCATTGATCGCGGCCCGCCTGAGCCACTGGGAGGCCCTGGAGCGCGGCGAAACGCCGTCAGGCATACCCACCCATCTGCCGACGCTTGATCGCGCCCTGGGCGGCGGCATGAAGGGCGGCAGGGTGATCGTGGTTGTCGCCAGGCCATCCGTCGGCAAGACTTCGCTGGCCAGCCAGATTGCGCTGACCGCCGCGACGCAGGGGCAGCCCGTGCTGATCCTGTCGCAGGAGATGCCCGCGACCGACTTGGCAGACCGCACGGCAGCGAACATGGCCGGGATCGGCCTGGACTCAATGACGACGGGTCGATTCGAGGCCGGCGACTGGTCACGCATCACCGAAGCGGCCGACGCGGCCGGCCGGATGCCCCTGTTCATCGACGATGAGCCCGGCCTCACCCTGCTGGCCATCAACGCCAAGGCCCGCTTGATGCAGCAGCGGCACGGCCTGGGCCTGCTGGTGGTGGACTACCTGCAACGGTGCGCAGGCAGCAACGCCCGCGACAACCGAAACCAGCAGATCGAGGAAATCTCGCGCGGCCTCAAGTCGCTGGCCAAGGAGTTGGGCATCACCGTGCTGGCGCTGGCGCAACTGAACCGGCAGAGCGTGCGGCGGCAAGAGCCCGACCTTTCGGACCTGCGCGACTCCGGCGCCATCGAGCAGGACGCGGACATCGTGATCTTTCTTCACCCACGCGGCCGCCGGGTCGACGGCTCGCTGCGGGTGGCCGCCATCCTGGCCAAGAACCGCCAGGGCCGGCGCGGCCGGCTTGCACTCGCCTTCTACGGCGCGACCCAACGGTGGGCGGAGTGCTCGGACGACGTGTC
>JAYUHN010000208.1:0-5222 GCA_043766965.1 Ramlibacter sp.
ATGAATTCCAAAGCCACGAGCACGCCGGCGCCGCCAAGGAAGGTGGTCCAGAACACCAGCCGCCCGCGTTTGCTCATGGCGTCACCAGGAACAGCGACAGCTGGACTTTCGCCTCGACCTGCGCATCGGCGATGTGCTGGCGCTGCAAAATGAGGCTGTCCAGGACCAAGCCCGGCACGGCGGCCTGCGAGGCGGCGATGAAGCGCTGCACCTGCGCATAGCCGCCCTTGATCGGCAGCGAGATGCGATGCCGGACCAGCCCCGTGCCCGCGACGTCGGCGCCGGTGTATTCACCGCGATCGAGCGACAGCTGTTCGTCCGCGGCGGCCTGATAAATGCGCTCGACCTGCTGCATCAGTTCCGCCTGGGCGGGTAGCGCGGCGTAGAACTGCGCACGTCGGCTCGCCGCGTCCACGGGCGCGCTTGTGACGCCGTTGCGGACGGCGGCCGCTCGCCTGTCAAGCCGCGCCAGGCGAGCATCGGCTGCCGCCAGCTCCGCGTGCCCGGGCAGCAGCAGCAGTCCAGCCAGTGCTCCAGCCGCAACCAGCAGGGCTGCGCCCATTGCGCCCGGCCAGCGCAGCGCCAGCACGGTCTCTGCAAACAGCAGCCTATGGAAGTGCACGAGCATCTCCCCACCGGGCTTGCAGGTGGAAGCGCACCGCTGACTCGGGCGCGTCCTTCACCACGGTGTGATCCAGCAGCGCGACCTGAGACAGGCCGGGCTGCTGTTGCAACTGCCGCTGGAAGGCCAGCATGGCCGCGAGGTCACGTGCTTCCGCCTGGATTTTCACCTGTCCCCGCGCCGCATCGGGGGTAACCATCAGCAAGGCGACGTTGTCACCGGCAGCGGATTCGAGCGCCCCGAACAGGCTGCCCCATGGCAGCCGGGCACGAGCCACCGCCCGCCGCGCCGCGGCCAGCGCCGGATCGTCGGGCCGGTCTGCTGCGAGCGCCGCACTGTTCGAAGCCTGCAGCCGGGCGGACCACGCGGCCTGCACCTGCCGCATGCGTTGCTGGCCGGCCTGCTCCCAGGCGGCGCCGCTCAGGGCCAGCACACCGGCAAGTGCCAGTAACCAGCCGCCCACGCTCGGCTGAGGGCGTCGGCGAAAGTCGATACGCAGCCTGCGCATTCAGGCCACCGCTTCCGCCATGCCGAACAAGGCGTCAACCACGCCCGGCCGTGCGCCAGGCAACTCCAGCCGCTGCGGGAGCACGCCTTGGCAGGCAGGCAATTCCAGCTGCTGCTGCCCGGGAGCATGCACGAACACCGCTGGCATGCCTTCATCCGCCAGCCCGCACAACTGAGCCTCGCGTTCCACCAGCTGCGCCAGCTCGAGCCGGCGTGCCGGCGTCGCGGTGCAGCGCAGGCTGCGCCAATGACCGTCGCCGGCGACCATCACGCAGCTGCGGGACGGCTCCGCGACCAGCAGCAGGAAGTCCCGGGCAGCCAGCCGGCGCTGTGCGCGGTCGAACACCGCGCACAGGTGGGGCGTGATGGAGACCAGCCGCAGCGCCGAAGCAGCTGCGGCAGACTGGAGCGCTTGGAGCCAGGCGCTGTCCAGCGCCGCGGCCACCCGCGCACCGCCGGCGCGCTCGCCAGCGACGAGGACCGTGCGATCGCCAGCTCGCCCGCCGAAGGTCTCCTCGAAACACACGTGCGCGAACGCGTTCATCTCGCTTGGGCGGGTCAGCCCGGCGCGCCAGGGCACCAGCAGGTATTGCACGAAGTGGCTCGACAGCACCATGGTGAGCTGGCCGCGGCCCAGGTCCTCAGCCGCCAGCAGGGTACGCAGCGCTTCGAGTGCCGCATCGGAAGTCGGGTTCGCACAGCTGCGCTGCGCGTGCAATTCGGGCGGCGTGCGCCGGCCGGGTCTCCGCCGCACCAGAGCAACCCGCTCCGGTGACAGCACGGCTACCCAGCGATCACGTGACAAGAGTGACACGATTAATCTCCTGCAGTGTGGTGCGGCCGGCCGCCACCTGCGCCACTGCGCACTCACGCAGGAGCCGCAGCCCGCGCCGGCGCCCCGCTTCCTTGAGGCGGGCAATTGGCTGCCGGTCGACGATCATCTGGCGCAGTTCGTCGTCCACTAACAGGATCTCCGCGATGGCGGTGCGGCCGCGGTAGCCGGTGCCGCGGCATCGGCCGCAACCCTGCGCCGCAAGGAAGCGGTATTCACGCGCTGCGTCCGGGTCGATGCCCGACTCGGCCAATTCGACCGCGGTGGGCGTGACCGGCGTCGCGCAGGCGGGGCACACCTGTCGCACCAGCCGTTGGGCAAGGATGCCGTTCAGGGCCGAAACGAAGCTGTACGAATCGACCTGCATCTGGGTGAAGCGTCCAATGACGTCGAATACGTTGTTGGCGTGGATGGTGGTGAACACCAGATGGCCGGTGAGAGCCGACTGCACTGCGATCTGCGCCGTCTCCGCATCGCGGATCTCGCCCACCATGATCTTGTCCGGGTCGTGGCGCAGGATGGAACGCAGCCCGCGCGCGAAGGTCAGTCCCTTCTTCTCGTTCACGGGGATCTGCAGAACCCCCGGCAGCTGGTATTCCACCGGGTCCTCGATGGTGACGATCTTGTCCTGGCCGTTGTGGATCTCGGAGATCATGGCGTACAGCGTGGTCGTCTTGCCGCTACCCGTCGGACCGGTGACCAGCACCATCCCGTACGGCTCGCGCGCAAGCCGGCGCAGGGTCCGGATGGTGTCCGCCTCGAAGCCGAGCGAGCTCAGGCGGACGCCCTGCAGGTTGTCCACCAGGTCCTGCTTGTCGAGGATCCGCAGCACTGCGTCCTCACCGAAGATGCTGGGCATGATCGAGACGCGGAAGTCGATCTGCCGGCCTTTGATCGCCACCTTGAAGCGACCGTCCTGCGGTACCCGTCGCTCGGCGATGTCCAGTTCCGCCATGACCTTGATGCGCGAGATCACCTGTTCCGCCACCTCGGTGCCGGGCACCCGGCCGGCGGCGGTGAGCACGCCGTCGATGCGGTACCTGATGACCAGGCCGGTGTCGTTGCTCTCCAGGTGGACGTCGCTCGCGTGGGCCTTCAAGGCGTCATACATGGTGGAGTTCACCAGCTTGATGACGACGCTGGAGTCCTCGTCGATGCGGGCCAGCGACAAGTTTTCGACCGGCGCGCTTTCTCCCCCGGCGCCCTGTGGGCCCGTGGCGACGCTGTCCACCGCGCGGAACTCCTCCTCATGGCGCGCCAGCAGCGCGGCCAGGTCGGCGGAATGGGCAAGGTAGATCGGCGCACCCGAAAGGCGAGCGTCGAGCCACGCCACGAGGGCCGTGTCGAAGGGGTCGGCAAGCACGCCCACCGACGGGCCGCCGGCAAGCCGCAGCACAGCGCATTCGCGCTGCAAGGCCTTGGCCAGCGGGACCGCGCTGAAGTCCGGAGTGCTGGCGAACAATGCCGCGCCCGACAGCCACGGATAGTGCAGGGTCGTCGCGACAGCCTGGACAAAGGTCGCGGGGTCCTGCCCCATGATCTCTTCGAGTTCCGCAATCACCCGCCGTCCGGAAACGGCGGAACACTCACGCGCCGCCTTCAGCAGGCCAGGGGCGAGGCCCCCGGACTCAGGCAACGCGGACAACAGTGGACTTCCGATGACCGTCTCCTCCTTTTGCGCGCGCCATCCTCGGCTACCACGCTCGGCAAGAGCTGGATAGGCCCATGGAAAATTCCATGGCGTTCCGCACCCGTTTCCTGTCCCGCCACTCGGACGGGATGAGAAATGTTATTGCCTGTTGAGATGGAGAGCAAGTCCTGTTCCTGAGTGGCGTGGCAATTGCGCACAAAGGCGTGCAGGGGCTCAGAACCGATTCGAGGGCTCACTGAAGCTCGCCCCGCGGCGTGCCGCGCGACCCGATGGTGGGGAATTCCCCAAAAGCGGGGAAATTCCCCCGTCTCGCGTGGATGCGAGCTAAGGCATGCCCTGTACCTCCCACGCGCCGCCCAGGGCGCGCACGAGGCGCACGGTTGCCTGATATTGGGCTGACCGCAGTTGCAGCGCGTCCCGCTGCGTGCGCAGCGCGGTCCTGCGCGCATCAAGCACTTCCAATTGGCTCGCGAGCCCGCTGCGCTGGCGGGATTCGGCAAGAACGGCCGTCCGCTCTCCGAGAGTGACCGCGGCGGCCTGCGCTTGCGCCTGGGCCGCCAGTCCCTGCAGCGCCGCTAGCTGGTCTTCGACTTCGCGTATTGCCACCAGCACGCGTTCGCGATACGCGGCGGCGGCCGCAGTCCGGTCGGCCTCGGCCACTTCCAGCTGCGAGGCCCGCCGGCCCGCATCGAACAGCGTCATGTTCAGGACGGCGGCGATGCTCCAGGTGCGCATGGCAGCCTGCAACAGTTCGACCGCGTGCGGTGCGGCGACGCCGCCGGAGGCGTTGAGCGTGAGGTCGGGGAGCCACGCGTTGCGGGCCGCGCCCACGCGCGCATCTGCCGCCTGTACGCTGCGCCAGGCGGCCGCAACATCGGGCCGCCGAGCGAGTACGGCGGCCGGAATGCCCGCCGGAATGTCGGGAAGTGCCGGGGTCAGGGACTGGGGCGGCACCGCAAAATCCGACGCCGGCGCGCCGGCCAGCAGCGCCAGCGCGTTCTCGGCCTCCGACCGCCGCCGCAGCAGCGCGAGCGCCTCGGACTCGGTGGCCGCGACTTCGGCCTGCGCACGGATCCACTCAAGTTCCGCCGCGGAGCCGGCGCGGAAGCGCTGCCCGGTGATCGCCGAAGTCTCCCGCCAGCCGGCTGCGGCGCGGTTGACGAGCTCCTGTTCGGCATCCAGCCCGCGAAGGGACAGGTACGTCTGCGCCACGTCGGCCTGGACCTGCAGCCCGGCGCCGCGCAGCAGGTCTTGCTGCGATTGCGTGTCGAGGTGTGCCGCCGCCGCGGCCAGTTGCAGGGTACCGAACAGGTCCGCCTCGTACGACAGGTCGACGGAGGCATTGATCAGCGTGCCATCGCCGCCGGCTGCGTTCACGATCGGGCCGGCCTGGCGGCCGGCACCGGCCCGCAGGCGCACCTGCGGCCAGCGCTGTGCGTCCGTTCCACGCGTGAGCGCGCGCGACCTTGCCAGCCGTGCGGCTGCTGCCTGGATCGTGGTGTTTTCGGCCGCCGCGCGCGCCTGCAGCGCATCCAGTGCGGGATCCCGGAACACCGTCCACCAGTCGTCCGCCGCCGCGGTGGCCGCACCGGAGGGCGCTCCTGCGTGGC